>JAEHKQ010000106.1 GCA_016838795.1 Nitrosopumilales archaeon | reverse complement strand
TTGTAAAGAAAAATAATTTTTTATACATAAATTCTAAAAATTTGCCTTTAATAAAAGCCCATTGTGGATATTGATTTTTAAAATGTCAACATAATTTTTGGTTATGGATTCAGATGAACATATTTTAGCACATATTCTATCTGTATGGCGAGAATCAAAGAAGTTTCTGTCCATTGGTGGAAAAGAAGGAATGCTATTCCTCACAGATCGTCATTTAATGTTTGTTCATAAAACTCAAGCAAAAACGAAGTGGTGGGGAGCAGTTAGAGAAAGACAGACCTTATCATTGTTAAGATCAAAAAACATAATGTTCCACCATGATGGTTATGGTGAAAAAGACTTGGTGTTAGATTTAGAAAATAAGAAAAATGTAGAGGTGTCTTTTGATGATATTTTATCAATAAGTTATAAAGAAAAGGTATGGGGCAGTGTTTTGAATGTAGAATATGTTAAGAATGGAAAAAAAGAAAAACACCAATATGCGATTGCGCAGGATTGGGTAAAATATCCTGCAAAAGAACCTATGAAATACATGAAAGTAGATTGGGAACCATTTGTTCAATATATTAAAGACAATCAAAAATTAATTCCGTAAATTGAAGACGGTTTTTGCTGTTGGAGTGGGTCCTGGATCTCCAAAATATGTAACGGAGCAAGTAAAGGAAATAATTCAAAATTGTGATATTGTGATCGGTTACAAATACACTCTAAAAACAATTGAGCATCTACTTTCAGAAAAAGAAGTACATGAAATTACAATGCAGAGTCAAGAAGAAGTTTATCAAAAAATAAAAAACAATTCTGAGGGAAAAGTTTTAGTTATACCATTTACTGGAGATGTAAATTTCTTAGAATCTGAAGTTGTAGATCGATTGATTGAAATCTTTAGAGATGTACAAATTGTTCCAGGGGTTAGTTCGGTTCAGCTAGCAGCATCAAAAGCAAAGATCCCACTTGATAAAGCTAAAGTAATCACTATGCACGTCTCTACTTCTATAGAAGAAAAAAAATTAGAACTACAAAAGGCTTTGATTGATGGTTTTAGTGTTGTCTTAGTTCCTCGCCCTTGGCCAAACGCACCCGAAAAACACTTTATGCCTTCAGAAGTTGCGAAGTATTTGAAAAAAAATGGTTTTGATACTTCCAAATTAAGGATTAGTGTTTTTGAGTATCTCAGCACTGAAAATGAATCCTGTTTTGAAGGATGTGTAGAGGATTTAGAAGGAAAGGAGTTTTCTGATTTGACTGTAATGGTGTTTAAGCAGACTGAATTAGAATCTTATGTTAATTTGAAAAATTAATTTCCTTTTTGTGTAACGCTTGGGCTTCCTAGTATTTCTGAACCGGTATCAGGGAATGAATAGATAACCATACTCATCCAAGGATGGTCCGGGTCTATGATTCTGTAGAATCCCATGTCGTCCAATG
>JAEHKQ010000105.1 GCA_016838795.1 Nitrosopumilales archaeon | reverse complement strand
TCTCTTGGTAATGTGATTGTTAATTCACCATCATCAACTGCTTTTATTTCAATAATTAATGAACTTTGATCAATATCTGGAGTGATACTAATAATACTTCCACCAGTTATTTGATAGCCTATTCCAAACCCTTCAACAGTCAATGATTGTCCAAATGTTGGCGTTATCCCTGTTGTTCCTCCAAAGTCAAATGTAGCTTCAGCTGTTCTAGCTTCAGTACCATAAAGGACTTTAATTGTGTAGGTTCCTTGTGATTTCCATAAAACTCCACCAGCCGTAAGTGTTGTGGAGAATGTTCTATCAGTACCTACATCAAGCTGCTGTATAGTTACTAAGTTTCCATTGGCAGCTATTACCTGCAGAGTTACTGGAAAACCTGATAGAATTTCTTTAACTTCACCTAATACCACAATTTTGTCACCTTCTTGATAGGAAGGTTGTTCAGTTGTAACAACAATGGCTTCTTCGATTTGTGCAAATGTTGGAGAAACCCCAATACTTAGAACTAAAAGTGCTGTTAAAGCAAACACCATAAAGTAAGATCTCATAGTGATAACGCCTCAATTAATATTATTTAAGGTTGTGAAAAATAATCTTGACTAAAAAAATGAATTTTTGACTCAACGCCAGATTAGATATATATTAACCTCTCGGTGTTTTTTTGATGTTTGTTTATTCTCTGTTATATTACAGCTAATGTTAGTTCTGAGGTTTTATCACGTGGTCTCTAAAAAAAATCTAATTCTAGTTCCCGACCATGTATATGTTCCCAAACATGAGATAATGTCTAAAAAAGAAGCTGAAGAAATTTTAGTAAAATTCAATTGCAAACTTACCGAACTTCCATTGATTTTTGTTACTGATCCTGCAATCGTCGGTCTTGGCGTTAAACCGGGTGACATGATCAAGATTACAAGAAAAAGTAGTACCGCTGGCAAAAGTTTGTACTACAGATATGTGGTGGAAGTGTAATTGGCAGAATCAACAAACAAAAGATGGGCAATTATTCAAGATATTCTTAAAAGAGAAGGTATAGCTCGTCAACATTTGAATTCATTTGACGAATTTTTGGAAAGGGGATTACAAAGCATCATTAACGAAGTGGCTCAAATTGAAATTGAAAATGCAGAGTATCCTTATAAAATTCAGCTTGGTAAAGTAAAACTCCAACAACCTAGAATGATGGAACTTGATGGATCCATTACACACATCACTCCTGCAGAAGCAAGATTGCGAAATGTATCGTATTCTTCACCTGTAATGATGGAAGCTAGCGTGGTTGAAGATGGCAAAATTCTAGAATCTAGATTTGTTCATATTGGCGATATTCCAGTTATGGTGCGTTCAAATGCCTGTATTTTACATAATTTCCCTTCTCAAAAGCTTGTTGAACACGGAGAAGATCCAAATGATCCAGGTGGATATTTCATAATCAATGGTTCAGAAAGAGTAATTGTTGGATTGGAGGATCTTTCTTACAATAAGATCATTGTTGATAAAGACACAGTTGGAGGCAACATAGTTTTCAAAGCTAAAGTCTATTCTTCAATTGTTGGATATCGTGCAAAATTAGAATTAGTAATGAAAAATGATGGCCTTATTGTTGCAAGAATCCCCGGGTCTCCTGTAGATATACCAGTTGTAACTTTAATACGGGCACTTGGTTTAGAATCTGACAGAGAAATTGCATCTGTAGTTTCACTTGTGGATGAAATTCAAGATGAGTTAGAATCTTCTTTTGAAAAAGCAGGTGATGTTCCAACATCAAAGGACGCAATAGTATACATGAGTAAACGAATTGCGCCGGGCATGCTGGAAGAATTCCAAATTAAAAGAGCTGAAACATTATTGGACTGGGGTTTGTTACCTCACTTAGGAAAGCATCCAGAGAATAGAAAAGAAAAGGCGCAATTTCTTGGTGAAGCTGCTTGTAAATTACTTGAACTAAAACTTGGTTGGGTTTATCCTGATGATAAAGATCATTATGGAAATAAAGTAATCAAATTTGCAGGTCAAATGTTAGCTGATTTGTTTAGAACAGCTTTTAGAAACTTGGTTAGAGATATGAAATATCAACTTGAACGATCTGGACAAAAACGTGGAATTAACGCAGTAGCTGCAGCAATAAGGCCAGGAATTGTTTCAGATAAGCTAAACAATGCAATAGCCACGGGAAACTGGGGTAGAGGTAGGGTCGGTGTTACTCAACTCCTTGATAGAACCAATTACCTTTCAACAATCAGTCACTTGAGAAGAGTTCAATCCCCCCTTAGTAGGACACAACCTAATTTTGAAGCAAGAGACTTGCACGCGACACACTTTGGACGAATTTGTCCTAGCGAAACTCCCGAAGGCTCAAATTGTGGATTAGTAAAAAACTTGGCACTTTCAGCGATAATTTCTGTAAATGCCTCTTCTGAAGAAATTGTTGAAAAACTATATGATTTGGGTACAGTTCATTTTTCAGACGCAAAAAATGAGATGAAAAAGGATGCAACAAGAGTTTTTGTAGATGGAAGATTAATTGGCTACGATAAAGAAGGCGAAGAACTAGCCGAGTCGCTCCGTGAACTTAGAAGGAACTCAAAAATTCATCCACATGTGGGAATCTCATTTTACAAATCAAAAATTATAGGTGCTACAAAAAGACTTTATGTAAATTGTAATGCTGGAAGAGTATTACGACCTTTAATCATAATTAAAGAAAACAAATCATTGCTTTCTCAAGAATTATTAGGTAAAATTACCAAAAAATTACTTTCTTGGAATGATCTACTTAGGATGGGAATCATTGAACTAGTTGATGCAAATGAAGAAGAAAATTGTTACATTACTCTTGATGAAAAAGAAACAAAAAAACATACTCATTTGGAGATATTTCCTTCTGCAATTCTAGGCGCTGGTGCATCAATTATTCCATACCCAGAACATAACCAATCTCCAAGAAATACCTATCAATCTGCTATGGCAAAACAAAGTTTAGGATTTTCTACTCCTATGATGAATACCAGCACTTATGTGAGACAACATTTCATGCTTTATCCTCAAACGCCCATTGTTACTACTAAAGCAATGAAATTATTGGGTTTGGAAGATAGACCAGCTGGACAAAATTGTGTTGTTGCAGTTTTACCATTTGATGGATATAACATTGAAGATGCTATTGTTTTGAGTAAAGCAGCTGTCGATAGAGGTCTTGGAAGAACCTTCTTTTACAGAATCTATGATACAGAAGCTAAACAATATCCTGGTGGGGTGCGTGACAATTTCGAAATCCCCAATGCTGAAGATAACATTCGAGGCTACAAAGGAGAAAAAGCGTACCGTTTGTTGGAAGAAGATGGTGTAGTTGCAACAGAATCTGTAGTTCAGGGCGGTGATATCTTGATAGGAAAAACTAGTCCACCAAGATTTATGGAAGAATATAGAGAGTTTGAAGTCACAGGTCCATACAGACGGGATACCTCAATTGGAGTTAGACCATCAGAAACTGGTGTTATTGATACTGTCGTAATGACTCAATCCAATGAAGGCGGCAAGATGTATAAGATTAGAGTTAGAGATATGAGAATTCCAGAAATTGGTGACAAGTTTGCTTCTAGACATGGTCAGAAGGGCGTTCTTGGAATCTTAGCAAAGAATGAAGACTTGCCATATACTGCTGATGGAATTGTCCCAGACGTTTTGATCAACCCACATGCATTTCCATCAAGAATGACTGTGGGAATGTTTATGGAATCAATTACTGGTAAAGCCGCTGCATTGCGGGGACGAAAATTTGATGGCTCCGCATTTGTAGGAGAAAAAATTGATGCAGCCAAAAGTATAATGGAAGATGCTGGTTTCAAATATTCAGGAAAAGAAGTTATGTACGATGGAAGAACTGGAAAATCTTTCCCAGTTGAAGTTTTCATTGGAGTTGTATATTATCAGAAATTACACCATATGGTAGCTGACAAAATTCATGCTCGGGCAAGAGGTCAAGTTCAAATGTTAACAAAACAACCTACTGAAGGAAGGTCTCGCGGTGGCGGTTTAAGATTTGGGGAGATGGAAAGAGACTGTTTGATAGCTTATGGGGCTTCTATGATTCTAAAAGATCGACTACTAGATGAATCTGATAAATCTGAAATTTTTGTCTGTGAAAGATGTGGCTTAGTTGCCTATCATGATGTCAAACAAAGAAAATATGTTTGTAGGGTTTGTGGCGATAAAGCAAAGGTATCATCAGTTTCTGTAGCATATGCGTTTAAACTGCTTTTACAGGAGATGCAAAGTCTTAACATTGCCCCAAGACTTACGATAAAGGAGAAGGTATAATGTCAGTTCAAACTGTTAAAACAATCTATTCGATAAGATTCTCAGTTTGGTCTCCAAATGAAATTAGAAAATACTCAGTTTCTGAAATAACTGCCCCAGAGACATATGATGAGGATGGAATGGCTGTTCAAGGGGGACTAATGGATGGGCGACTAGGAACATTGGAACCTGGACAAAAATGCCTTACATGTGGAAACACCGCAGCAAGATGTCCAGGACATTTTGGCCATATAGAACTGGCAGAACCAGTACTACATATTGCATTTATTGACAATATTTACAAATTATTACTATCCACATGCCGTTCTTGTTCTAGAGTTAAGATGTCACAAGAAGCACTAGATGAATATTCTAAAATAAGAAAAAAAGAGGCTGCTTATTCTGTTCTTTCACAAAAACGAATTCCAGAACAAATTTTAGAAAAAGCAAAGAAAGCTAAGGAGTGCCCACATTGTGGAAAAACTCAATATGAACTGATTTTCACCAAACCCACCATCTTTATTGAGAAAACAGAAATTGGAGAACATAGATTACTTCCAATTACAATACGTGAACGATTCTCACAAATTCTTGATGAGGATTTAATTTTACTTGGGTATGATTGCGATACTGCTAGACCTGAATGGTTTATTTTACAAGTATTACCTGTTCCACCGGTTACAGTAAGACCTTCAATTATTTTGGAAACTGGAATCAGATCTGAAGATGACCTAACTCACAAAATGGTAGATATAATCAGAGTTAATCAACGCCTCAAAGAAAGTAAAGAGGCTGGAACTCCACCATTAATTGTTCAAGACTTAGTTGACTTGTTACAATATCATGCTACAACATACTTTGATAATGAAGTTTCAGGAATACCACAAGCTCATCATCGTTCAGGAAGACCACTCAAAACATTAACACAAAGACTAAAAGGAAAAGAAGGAAGGTTTCGCGGTTCACTTTCTGGTAAAAGAGTTGATTTTTCAAGTAGAACAGTAATTTCTCCTGATCCAAATCTTGATCTCTCAGAAGTTGGAGTTCCAAAATCTATTGCAATGAAACTTACAATACCTGAAATTATTACTGAATGGAATATTGAACGACTGAAAAAACTTGTTATTAATGGACCGAGCAAATTTCCAGGAGTTAATTATATCGTAAGGCCAGACGGCGTGAAAATTAGATTAGATTTTGTTGAGGATCGTTCCACCATTGCTGATAGCCTTGAAATTGGGTATCTTGTTGAAAGACATCTCTCTGATGGTGATGTCGTAATGTTTAACCGACAACCATCACTTCACCAAATGTCAATCATGGCCCACTACGTTAAGGTATTGCCAGGAAAAACATTCAGACTACACCCATCCGTATGTCCACCATATAATGCGGACTTTGATGGTGATGAGATGAATCTACACGTCCCTCAAAGCGAAGAAGCTAGAGCAGAAGCTATCTTACTTATGAGGGTACAAGATCAGATCATTTCTCCAAGATATGGAGGACCAATCATTGGTGCACTAAGAGACTTCATCACAGGAGCTTTTCTCCTTACAAAAGATGATACGACACTTACCATTCAAGAATTTTCAAACTTTGCAATGCTAGGTGGTTATGATGGACCATTACCTGAACCCTCCTTGAAAGGCAAAGAAGGACCTCTGTTTAGTGGAAAGCAGCTGTTTTCCCTTTTCCTACCTAAAGATTTCAACTATGTGATGACTTCAAAATGGTCCAAGGGAACTAAAGGTATTGCCAAAGACGTTGTAATAAAAAATGGCGAACTGATTAGTGGTATTATAGACAAATCATCAATTGGAGCAGAAGAACCAGAAAGCGTACTGCATAGGATTGCAAAGGATTATGGAAATGTACAAGCAAAACAATTCTTGAATTCTATTTTGATAATCTTAAAACAATTCATTACTCATTATGGATTTAGCTATGGTTATAGCGACCTTGAATTATCAGACAAAGTCAGGCAAACCATTCTAGATAATATACAACAAAGCTATGGAACAGTTTACGATTTCATCTCTCAAGCAAAAAAAGGCACATTAAAGTTAACACGGGGGCTTTCGTCTGAAGAAGCTTTGGAGGCTTACATAGTGAACGAATTATCAAAAGCAAGAGATTCAGCTGGCAGTACTGCAGATCAATCCCTTGATGAAACAAATGCGGGAAGAATTATGGCAACAACAGGAGCAAGAGGTTCATCATTAAACATTGGTCAGATGGCTGGAGCCTTGGGACAACAATCTAGAAGAGGGAAACGACTGATTAGTGGTTATAACAATCGTGCATTACCACATTTTAAAGAACACGATAACAATCCAGATTCTCATGGATTTGTCAAATCAAACTATAGGGATGGTCTTTCTGCATTAGAATTTTTCTTTCACGCAATGGGGGGCAGAGAAGGTCTTGTTGATACTGCAGTTCGAACCCAGCAAAGTGGTTACATGCAACGAAGACTCATCAATGCATTAGAACACATTAGATTAGAATATGATGGAACAGTAAGAGATACTCATGGCCATATTGTACAATTCCTTTATGGTGAAGATGGAGTCGATGTTGCAAAAAGTGATCATGGAGAAGCTTTTAACGTCAATAGACTAATTGAATCCAAAATAATTATTGATTCTGGAAAAAAAGCAACAAAGGAAGAAATAGCAGATCTAGCAAAAAAATACACACGCACTTTTAATCCAAGACTTAGAAACATTGTAACCGACGCACTACTTGAAGCAAAATTAAGTAAGGATGGAATAGAATCAGTCTGCAAAAAAGGGTTAGATCTTTACAATAAATCTAAAGTTGAACCCGGCCAAGCTGTGGGAATTGTTACTGCACAATCTATTGGTGAACCTGGTACTCAAATGACTCTTAGAACATTCCACTTTGCAGGAATTAGAGAAAGAAACGTTACTCTTGGCCTTCCAAGACTAATAGAATTAGTCGATGCTCGTAAAAACCCTGTCACGCCAACAATGGATATTTTCTTAAATGCAGAGTCAAAAACATCTCGTGAAAAAGCAATTGAGGTTGCACGTAATACTTTACAAACTAAAGTCAGTTCATTGATTTCTGATACAGACACAAATTATTCTACTGAAATCAAACTACACTTTAATTCAAACCGATTACGTGAACGTGATATATCTGTTGAAGAAATTGATGAGGTATTACAGTCAAACAAAAAATTTAAGACGGAATTACAAGGCAATTCTATAACTCTTACACTAGTCGAAGAATCTGATGCTCCCACTGTTATTATAATTAGAAACAAAGTACTGAATACAACAGTAAAAGGCGTTCCAGATATTGAACGAATTACTTTGGTACAAAAAGATAATGAGTGGATTATTCAAACAACTGGTTCTAATTTGGCCAAAGTATTGGGAATTGAAGGAATTGATAAAAATAACGTTAGAACTAACAATGTTTTTGAAATTGGAATTACTTTGGGTATTGAAGCAGCTAGAAATGCTTTGATTAATGAATTAAACAGTACACTAGAAGACCAAGGCCTTGAAGTTGATATAAGATACATAATGTTGGTTTCAGATTTGATGTGTTCTAAAGGCTATATGCAACAAATTGGACGACATGGTATTGCAGGATCAAAAGACAGCATATTG
>JAEHKQ010000104.1 GCA_016838795.1 Nitrosopumilales archaeon | reverse complement strand
CTCGTTGTTTCTCCTGATTCTGGTGGGAAAAATCGTGCAAAAGAATTTGCAAAACTTCTAAAATCAGATTACATTGCATTAAAAAAACAACGTGATAGAAAAACAGGTAAAGTTAAGATAGTTTCTTTAAATCACAGGAAGCTTATCAAAAAAGATCTAATTTTAGTTGACGATATGATTAGTACTGGAGATAGCATTATCAAGGCTACAGAATTTTTGAAAAAACAAAAATGTGACAAAGTTTTTGTTGCCTGTACTCATGCTTTATTGGTTAATGGTGCTGAAAAAAAGATGAAAAAAGCTGGTGTTTCTAAAATTGTGAGTACAAACTCAGTGCCTGGTAGTACGTCTGTAGTTGACATTTCAAATATAGTAGCTAATGCAATAATGTAATGCATAAAAGTTTGACAAGGCAATTTTAGTAAAATGAAACTAGTTTTTTTGGGAACTGCAGGAGCACAGCCTACAGAAAATCGAGGTTTGACGTGTATTTGTTTAGAAAAAGATGGAGAGATTCTAATGTTTGATGCTGGAGAAGGAGCACAAGTTTTCTATTTGAAGTCAGGATTAGGTTGGAATAAAAAAATGAAAATTTTTGTTACGCATCTTCACGGAGATCATTGTATTGGAATTCTTGGTTTATTGCAAACCATGACGCTACAACGTAGAACAGTGCCTATTGAGATCTTTGGGCCAGAAGGAATCGAAGAGTTTATTGCAGCTAACATAAAAATTTTGAAATTTGGATTGTCGTTTCCAGTTATGATTACATCTATTATTGAAGAAAAAATTGTCGATGAAGGAAGTTATTCTGTTTTTGCATGTAAGGCTGAACATTCTGTACTTACATATTCATATTTATTTCAAGAAAAGGACAAGCCGGGCAGGTTTCATCCTGAAAAAGCAAAACAATTAGAAATTCCCGAAGGCAAGTTGTGGAACCAGCTTCAAAAAGGTCAAGAAGTTAAAGTTGGGGATAAGATAATCAAACCTTCAGATGTTCTAGGAGAGAAAAGATCAGGAAAGAAAATTGGGATTTCGGGGGATACAAGACCAACTAAGAAACTAGAAGAATTTTTTAAAAATTGTGACTATCTTGTTTTTGATTCAACCTTTTTAGATGAATTAAGAGATAAAGCAAAGGAAACTTTTCATTCTACAGCAAAAGAAGCTGCAGTCTTAGCAAAGAGTGCAAATGTTACTAATCTAATTTTAACACATTTTTCTGCAAGATACAAAGATGAAACTGTATTAGTTGAAGAGGCTAAAACCGTTCATGATTCTGTAATTGGTGCAAAGGATCAACTTGAGATAGAAATTAAATAATTATGTTCGAATTTATTAAAGACAAATTAAAAGATGCCAAGAAAATAGTTTTTGTTACTGGCGCAGGAATTTCTCAAGAAAGTGGCATTCCAACTTTTAGGGGTAAAGATGGATTTTGGAGAAAATATGATCCGATGAAATTAGCCACGATTGATGCCTTTTACGATGATCCAAAATTGGTCTGGGAATGGTATGAAGATAGAAGGAAAAACATACTTGCGGCGTCACCCAATCCTGGCCACAAAGCAATTGCTGAATTAGAAAAGTATTCTCAGATTGTGGTACTCACACAAAATATTGATGGTCTCCATCAAAGAGCAGGAAGCACAAATGTTCTGGAGCTGCATGGAAGCATAATCAGAATAAAATGCACGGTTTGTGATTTCAGCGATGAAATTCCATCCAGTTTTGAACTACTCCCCCCTAAATGTAAGTGTGGAAATATCCTAAGACCTGACGTGGTTTGGTTTGGGGAAGCACTCTCTCAGGATGTGTGGAAGAATGCTATTGTTCATGCAAACTCTTGCGATGTGATGATTATTGCTGGGACGTCATTGGTTGTTTCTCCTGCTAATACACTTCCAATTTATGCAAAACAGAATAATGCATTCCTAATTGAAGTAAATCCTGAAAAAACAAT
>JAEHKQ010000103.1 GCA_016838795.1 Nitrosopumilales archaeon | reverse complement strand
GCGATAACTAGAGCAAGGAAGACTGTCTTATCTAGGAATTTAATATCACAACTAACTGGAACAGGAGGCCTATCTTCAAAATACTCGAAACAATTTTCAAACTCTTCAGCTTCTATTGGTGGAGCAGCGTGATCAGGCCCAAAAACTCCAAGAACTAAAAAACCTGCAAAAACGAGTCCCACACCAATTAGAGTAAACCTGATATCGCTCATAAAAATTATTCATGAAATATTGTATTTACACTTTGACCTAACTAAATTTCCTGGTGCTCAAGCGATGATTTTAGGTTTCCCAACGAATCTTTGTAAAAGGAACTCATAAAATTGTAAAATTCTGAAAACTGTGTTTTTGTCATTTCATCACTGTTTAGAAAAGATTGCCAAGTTACTTGGCTAGTCATTTTATCTAATGGTTTTAGTGAGATTGTGGCATGATACGCCCTTAGTGGCAAACCACTTGTTGCTATATATGAAAAGTATTCCTCATTTTTCCAGCCAACAATAATCTCTTCAACAACATTACCATCATCAAACGTAATTTTACGAATTGCTCCAACTCCTTGTTTTGTTTTAGACTTGAAAACAGTTTTTTTCACACCGTTCAGCCAAGACAGCTCCGTAATCTTGCTAATTTTTTCCCAAACATTTTCTTTGGGGGCTTTGATAATTACTGATTTTTTTACCTCTCCAGAATGAAAAGATTTTGGCTCCGTCATATCGATAATCTTGCAGACATTGTTGTGTTTTAATTAAAGTTTCTAGGAATAATTCCAGTCTAACACATTTAATGCCGTATGTTACAAATTTACTAATGGTTTTCGGCTGGGGAAAGAAAAAAGATGAAAAACAAACAATGAAAACAGCACCATCAGAAAAAGAAATTCATCTATCTGACGTTAAAAATATTATTGACGAAATTACATCTCTGAGAGAAAAAACTCTGATAGAAGAATCCAAATATTTCCAGAATAAAATTTCTTATCAACTTTATGAATTAGTAAAGATTGCAAAAAAACTCGAAAGAGATGATCTGAACACGGATGACATTGATAAGCATCTTAAAATGCTTGTGCTACGAGGCAAAACCCAAGTTATTGATACCATCAAAAAAGAAGCAGATACAAAATTCTCAGACCTGAAAACAATTGACGATGTTTTGAATTTTGATAAAAAATCCTCCCAAATTCTTAAAAAAATAGGTGACGTATTGGGACGACAAACAAGAGTGATTCATATTTTTGCAAAAAAATACGCAAATAAACTAAAGTTCATTCTTTCAAACCAAAAATCGGATTTAGATGAAATCAAAACCATGTTGGATAATTACACAAAAATGAAAGATAACATTACTGATGTTTTGGATGACCTAAATAAAATTTCTAGTCTTAAAAAATTTCAGGAGACAAGTGGAACTAAGCTGGAACAATTACAAGACTCAATTAATGCCATAGATAAAAAAACTGAGCAGATAGAACAAGACATTGATAAACTAAAATCTTCAAACGAGTATGCTAAATTTTTAGAAATTAAAAAACAGATTGTTGATTTGGATTCTGAAAAGAGACAAATTACTCATGAAATTGATTTACAATTTACAAAAATTTCCAGACCACTCAGTAAATACAGCTACATAACCTCCCTTGAGAAACATCAAAAACAATTGATGGGAAAATTGATTGATCGTCCTTTTGTCGTATTGTCTGCTGAAAATAAGACCGATATTATCACAATTTTACAGGCTGCCAGAAAAAATGTACTATCAAGTTCAATATCTGTGAAGGATCCTGATAAAACCATTGCTCAAATCGATGAGACCACAGAGATGCTGGATAGTTTCATCAGTAAGGTTTCAGAATTTAATACCACAAAAGGAAAACTGGAGGACTCGTTAAGTGTTTTCAGCGTAAGGGATTTGAATCAAAAGGAATCAGAATTATCCAAACTAAGTGATGATAAGCAAAACCTTGAATCCAAAACTCATACTCTTGAAGAGGACATTTCTAACTCTAAAAAAGAGATCCCCAATGTGGTAATTGAGATTGAAATAAAACTGAAAGCAATCTCTTCCTCTAAATATAGGATTGTGTGAAAAAAACTAAAATTAATTAATTTTAGAAACAAGTTATTCCAATGATATTTAAAAAAGAAAAAATCGAGCGTCAAATAACTCTGAAAAAAGACACCAGGGATGGAATTTTGTCATATTGTAAGATGAATCATCCAAATGAAGGAATGTTAATTTTAAAGGGAAAATCCAAAAAAGGAAATGTCACAATTGATGGACTTGTAGTGCCACCCTTTTCAGAGAGCGGTCCAACCTTTGCTGGCTTTCCTCACTCATTCCTTCCCTTTGACTTGAGTTATGTTGGAACCGTACATTCACATCCGAGTGGTTCCGCTAAACCATCAGTTACAGACTTGCATAATTTTTTTGGATTAGTTTCTTTGATTGTAAAATCTCCTTATGAGGATGATGATATTTTTGCATGGGATAGTAATGGTGACCCCATCAAATTAACAATTAGCTAAGAAAACTTGTGGACAGAAAACTGACAAAGCTTTATAAGGTTTTTAATGAAATTGATAATGAATTGTTTAATTACAAAACTTATATGGTATTTCTATTTGCGTCATTAGCCATTAGTATTGGCATTCAGTTAATTGTTCCTTTTCCATATGGTTTAGGTGCCGCATTAGCAATCTTTATCGCATTTCCCCTATTACTACGCCGTCGCTACATGAGTCGTATGCGCGGTTACGGAGGTTCAGATGTGGGAAGTGGTGGATTTTTTGGAATGGGCCAAGGCGGAGTTTCTGTAAAGTACGTTTGCCTAGTCTGTAACCATCGTTACAAAGGTGGTTCATGCCCTAGATGTGGCTCTAAAATAAAACGAGCAGACTTTTAAAATAAAAAAATGTCTCTAGAGGATTTACGTAAAAAAGTACTTTACAATAACTCCATTGAAATATGGATTAAAACCTGTCAAGAAAAAAATATCGACTGGTATGAAACTGGAAATTATAAAAAATTCATTGCGTTCCTCCTAAAAAATAATTTGAACATGAAGCAACGATCTATTTGCTTTGATGAATCAGATAGTATCTCGGAAGCGGGTGGAAACAAAAAAAGATTTGCTAACAAGCTAGCGGAATTAAAGGATGAAAATGCCGCGTGTTATACCATAAAACTGAATGATCCTACCATTGAATTAATTCGAAAATTTAGTTTGTAGGTTACTGCTTCTTTAACTTTGGATTAACAATTGAATCCAAGGCATTGCCAATAAACACAAAGGCTAGTCCTGTTATTGCTATCATTACTCCTGGTGGTGCAATCCACCACCACAAGCCGCGTGGTGCCGCTCCGTAAATGTTAGCGTCATGGAGAATTTGGCCCCAGGTTGGGAAGGTCGGGTCTCCCAATCCCAAAAAACTGAGTCCTGCTTCTGTGGTGATTGCTGCAGGTACAGAAATTGCAATGCTTGCCATAGCATATGGTAATAGTTGCGGCACAATGTGTCTTAGAATAATTTTTGAATTCTTCTGGCCCATCATTTTTGAGGCCTCGACATATCCTTTGGTTTTGATTTGTAGCGCCATGCTTCGAGAAACCTTTGCAATGCCAACCCAACCAAAGAGCATCAGAAATCCAACCATCATAAAAATACTGTTGCTAATTGTAACTGCAAGAATTATCAGAAATGGTAATGCAGGTAGTGCGTAAACGACATCATTTAATCTCATCATTGCTTCATCGGTTTTCTTTCCCTTGAATCCTGCATAGACGCCATAGAGTAAGCCCATAACAACTGATCCGATAGCAACAGCTAGTCCTATGAACAATGCTAGAGGTGTACCCAAAAGCAGGCCTATGGCAAGATCACGCCTAAGTTCATCGGTCCCCATCATTCCAAAGGCCTTACCTCCAATAATTAGCCGAGAATCTAAAATTTCATTTTCAGCTTTGACCCCATACAGGTTTACAAGGAAAATGTAATTTCCTTTTTGAATCCCATGAAGTTGTGAGTTTGAAAAAATAATATCCTCTGACGACATTTTGTCTATGGGGAAACCAAATTGTTCCTTTTGTAAAAACAGGTTTTTCTTTATGGACGCATCAGTTGAAAAAATTCTTTCACTGTGGATTATCGTGGTTTTTGAGTTAGGGAGAGATGTTGATAAAAGATCTAACTCCATTCCATCTGGCCGAATCACCGACATCTGTAGGAGAGGAGAGCCAGAATACTTGGCAGTAAATTCATAGATGAAATCATTAGGAAAATCATCATAATCAAAATTAACATTAAACTGGTGATTTACTACAGAGATATCCCCTGACCTTTCCGAGCTTGTTATTGGGTCGCCAAGGATTTGGTGTTCAGGAATTTTTTCAAAAGTAAGCATATTCACCCATACTGGAGTAGAAGTCTTTGGAAAAGAAATCCAATAGCTTGGGTTATTCCATTGCTTGAATGTATCAACTGGAATTATAATTACAGTAACAATTGAAGTTATTACTAAAATTGCAAGAATGCCAATTCCGGCTAAACCCATTTTGCTTTTGAGGAATTCCCGCTTTATTTCCTCTGTAGATATGGCGCTCATTGACCTGTTTTCACCCTTGGGTCAAAGTACCCGTAAAGCAAATCCGCAATGAAGATGCTAATCAGGAAAAATACTGTCAGGACATAGGTTGCTCCTATAATCACCGGGAGGTCCATCACAGTAATTGCTTCAAAGTATAGCCTTCCCATTCCGGGCCAATCAAACACCGCTTCTGTAATTATTGCACCACCTAAGGAACCGGACAAACTTAGAGCTAGAATTGTAAGGATTGGTGGAGCGGCATTTTTGAGAGCATGGGAATAGATAATTTTTTTCTGACTTATCCCCATGGTTTTTTTGGCGGTGATAAAATCTTCCTGCATTATTCCAATCATAAAGTTCCTGACAAGAAAAGCCCAAGAACCGAAACCGATGAGAACAAGTGTGATTAGCGGTAGTGTCATGTGGTAGAGCAAGGCTGCAATATAGCCAGGATCTGAAGGTGGAATTAAGGGTGTGGCCCTAGCTGGAAATATTTGGTAAACGAAGGCGAAAAGAAATATCATGATCATGCCAATCCACCAAACAGGAAAACTAGAACTAATTACTGCAAACGTTGACGTGAGTCTGTCAATTTTTGACCCTGCCTTACTTCCAGCCAGTGCTCCAAGATAAATCCCAATTACAGAAATTATCAAGGTAGCTGTGGTGAACAACAGAATTGTTCTTGGGAGCTTTTCCAACAGAATATCCCTGATGTCCGAAGAACCAGAATCGCTAGTCAAAAATGAGGCACGGCCAAAATCCAAAATTAAAATTTTGTACATTGTGACGCCAATTCTTTGCGGAGAATACCATGGGGTGTCCAGCCCAAGCGCCTTCCTCCGTTGTTCAATTTGATCCTGAACAAAAGATTCGAACTCATCAACACTTGAAAAACTTTTAGCGATAGCTGGGTTTTCTGTAATCTCTGACCTTACTTGAAAACTGATTCCCTGTTTTAGAATTATGTCCATGTTGGAACCGACCAGAATTACTGTAAGGAGCAGTGTGGCCATGAGAACGCCAAACATTGTAATCAATCTGATTCCAATGAATTTCTTTAGACCCACGAATTTTGTAATGATTTGAGTTTATTATAATTACAGGTTTGCTTTTGTCAGTTTACTAGACTACCACTCAAACCGATAGGCTTCGAAGGCTTTTAGATTTTTTCCTTCCCAAGTAATTTCGGTTTTGTCACCCTTGTACCTTAGAACAGGAGGGCCTGTTTCATAAAACAAATTTTGGATAATTTCACAATTAAAGGACAACTATTAATCATCAAAGGAATTACTCAATATATGGATATTATTCAGGAATCAGAACCAAATTTGAAAAAACCCATTGTCATTGCTGCTATGCAAGATATGGGCAATGTTGGCGGTATTGTTATAGACTTTCTCAACAAACAATTAAAAACTCAGAGGTTTAGACTTGCAAAATCCTCTAATCTGACATACGTTATAGACAAAGGTGGTTACATCGGCTTACCTGATGAAAATTGGGAGTATCGATACACTGATGATCTGATTGTGTTCGGTGGTGGAATTGGCCAACCTCAAACAAACGAAGAATTACATTCACTGTGTCAAGATGTTATCGATGTTGCAAAAAAATACTCTAGTAAGTTTATCTATACTCTTGGAGGTTTCCACACTAATAGGGAATTTAACAACTCACCAAAAACCTTTGTCACCACTACCTCTTTCCAACTGACAAATCAATTAGAAAAATTGAATGTTTACTT
>JAEHKQ010000102.1 GCA_016838795.1 Nitrosopumilales archaeon | reverse complement strand
TGGATTAAAGGTTAGAGGGCAAAGAACTAGAACTACTGGTAGAAAAGGAGGAGCGGTTGGTGTTGCTAAAAGTGGTAAAGTATTACCTGTCAAGACGGAGGGAGTGGCTCCAGCTGAGGGGGTAGCTCCAGCTGAGGGAGCAACTGCAGATGGAAAGAAAGAAGCTCTAGCTGAGGGAGCAACTGCAGATGGAAAGAAAGAAGCTCCTGCTGGAAAGAAAGAAGCTCCTACTGAAAGTAAGCAAAAGTAGGTGAAATAATTGGGAGATCCTAAATATCCTAGAAGACTTTGGAGAAAACCAAAACGTCCCTTAAATTATGAATTAAAAATGGAGGAACTCAAAACTCTTGGCACGTTTGGATTAAAAACAAAAAGAGAGCTATGGAAGGCCCGCACAGAACTTTCTCGTGTTAGAAAACAAGCGCGTTCTTTGCTTGCATTAAGACAAGAAGTTAGACAAGAAAAAGAGCCAATACTTATGAGATCATTAACTAGAATTGGATTGGTAAATGAAAATTCAACTCTTGATGATGTATTAAATCTTAAAGTAATTGATTTATTATCGCGAAGACTACAAACTGTTGTTTTAAAAAAATTTAATTTTAAAACTCCATATCAAGCAAGGCAAGCAGTGACGCATGGACATATTTTGATCGGAGATCGAGTAGTAAATATTCCGTCATATGTTGTTTCTGTTGATGAAGAGAAGAACATTGGAATAAAGAGTGGTTCATCATTAAATGACCTAATATCAAAATTAGAAAAGGAGTCAGTTCAGGAAGTTACTGATGAGGCAGAATCAAATGAACAACTTGCTGAAACTAAGGCTGAGAATGCCGAGGTTAAACAAGTTGAAAATCCTTCAACTGAGCAGTCACAAGGTTAAACTTATCTCTAAATATCCTGATTATAAAATAGATAGAAAATGTGTTCAATAATTGGTTATTATGGCAAAAGTTTAGCAGCAGCACCTCTTCTTGTGAGAGGACTAAAACGAATGGAGTATAGAGGATACGATAGTGTAGGTGTTGCCACCAAGTCTGATCATCAAATTTTAACAAAAAAGGGAGTTGGGAAAGTTTCTGAAGTCAACAATACATTTCATCTTGACACTTTACCAGGAAATGTAGGAATTGGACACACAAGGTGGGCCACTCACGGAAAGGTTACTGATATCAATGCACATCCTCATTCAAGTAATTCTGGTAAAATTGCAATTGTACATAATGGTATAATTGAAAATTTTACTGAGTTAAAAGAAAATCTTGAACGTAATGGATTTTCATTCAAAAGCGAAACAGATACTGAAATAATTGCAAACTT
>JAEHKQ010000101.1 GCA_016838795.1 Nitrosopumilales archaeon | reverse complement strand
TGAACATTACGAAATAATTACTGATATGACAGAAAAAAACGTCGTAGATCTTTTTTCTCGCGTACCCAAAATTGCCAAAGCAATCTTACAAGCTACAAATGCTGATGCATTTACTATTGCACAAAATAATGGTCGAGCTGCAAAGCAGATTGTACCACATGTTCATGTTCATATTATTCCTCGTTATGATTCAAAGGGAACAGTTTGGACAAAAAGACAAATTCCAAAAGTTGAAGAATTAGAAGTATTGGCTCAAAAAATTCGTCAGAATTTAGATTCTAAGAATTAATTGTTTTAACTAGCTGAATGACTCGGATTGTACCTTAGAATTGCGCCAATTTTTCCAAGACTGGATAACATCATGCCATGCTCTGCTTTACCAGAAATAACCTCAATCTTTGAACCCGTTTTGGCTGCAATTAGTGCAAGATAATCTACAATGTCTTGTTGTATTGCTTCAAGGTCCATTGCTTTACAGTTAGGACATGGAGAATTAAGCAGTTCAGTTTTTCGTGATATAACTTTTGGACGTTCTAGAATCTCTTCTTGTATATGCTGACATCTTTTACACTTTACTTCAATTCTGTACAGATCAGTATTATCAGTAATGATTAAAGTTTCAACTACATTATTTTTTAATAATTTAATTATTTCATTCAAACCATATGTTCCAAGTCCAGAATGTGAATTGATATGTTTGAAAAGTTTTTCTACAATTTGTTTTTCTTCTACCATTCGAAAATCTGATAAAATTTCTCCAGACTTTGTAAAGGCTTCTCTGATACCCTCTGAACCAGCATATGATGAATCAATGGTGGAAATAATCATATCTTGTAAACGATATTCAAGATAATTTCCATTGATGAATTCTTCTTTTGTAGGTCCTGGACCTGAAATAATTAAACCTTTGACTGGGTAAATATCAATAAAATACTCTTTTGTGGTTTGAGCAACTCGATTAAAATAATATGTTAATTCCATCTCTCTAAGTTTTTGAAATCTTTTTGCAGATTGACCTCCTTGTCTATGTTTACCGGCAACTCCAGAACCAGTTTCAGATAAAACTTCAATCCTATCACCATATAATAAACCCCAGCCAGTATCTTTTGCATCTATTGCTAAAAATCCAATTAGATTGTCATCCTTGAGCATATCTTTTAGAATATCAACATGAAAATGGTCATCACATCGATAAAGAAACGTTTTGAGATCTTTTGGCGGATCTAGCTCATACGCATTTATAATTTCACTTCCAATTGGTCCTCCACCTTCCGGTGGTAACGCACCACAGAAAATTACTAATCCTCTTTCAGGAGTTTTTTTGTAAAGTCTTAACCGTTGAATTACTTTACCTAAAGAATCAACCACATGCGTTCGAGTCAGATCAGATTTTATGTTATCCGCAGTTCCTTGTTCTTCCTTCAAGATAGTTATGACTTCGTGCAATTGTTTACCCTTAGGAATATAGACACTGATTAGCTCAGTTCCACGTCCTGTTTTTTGTGATAGTTCATCTAACGTTTTCCTAATTTTGTAAAGTTTTACTGAATCTTGTTTTTCGATCTTTATTTTTGCCATTAGTTTTTCATCTCTAATTTATGAGTTTTAAGTTACGTTAAGTAGAAGTATTGCTTAACTCTTCAATTTCATTTCTAAAAACATCTATTGGCTGATTACCTATAATCTTGATAATTTTTTCATCATTGAAAATCAAAAATGTCGGGGTCGCATCAATTCCTATTTCTCTTCCAAATTGTTCCAAATCTAACACTTTTTCTAGATATTTTTGATCATCAAGGCATGAATTGAATTTTTCTATATCAATCTCAACAGTTCTTGCAAAAGAGTTCAATGATTCCATGTTTACCCATCCAGTCCTTTCTCCTTTCCAATTAGTGTATAATTCATCATGATAAGACCAATATTTTCCCTGATCTCCAGCACAATATGCTGCTTCAGCAGCCAAAATTGAATCAGGGCCATTTAAAGGAAAGTCCTTGAAAACCAGGTTTGCTTTACCTGTTTCGATATATTCCTCTTCAATTATTTTCAAACTGGATCCATGAAACCTAAAACAAAATGTGTATTGATAATCCCCCCACTCCAAAATTGTAATCGCTGCAGAAGGATTTCCTAAAACTGGAGAACCGTTTTTTATTAATTTTTGAGCTGTTAATAGGATCTCGTCATCTTGATTTTTCTCTTCAAAATTAAAAAATGATAATGCACCACCGATTAAAATCCCAACTGCTATGGGAATAGCTAACAAGTAATAATTTCTCATTTTTTGATCGCTCTTTGTGGTTCTTATAATTGATTATAGTCTAAGAATTTAAATACACAAAAAACTTTGAACGGACATGTCTTATTCCGAAGAGATTATTGTTTCTAAACAAGCTGTTCCAACTTTTGCAGTTGTAATTTTGGCTATAATCTTTGGATTTGGTTTGTTTTTAGTTGGATATGATCAGGGACATCTTTTCAGTATAATTCAAGGTGCTGAAGCATTTGATGATCTGTTTATTCATGAACTCACTCATGATATGAGACATGCAGCAGGGTTCCCTTGTCATTAGGTCTTTATCATGAAAACTGCTCGTTTTATCGCTTTAGTTTTGTTGGCAGGTTGTTTTGCTGGTATTATTCATGGTACAGCTAATCTTGCAATTGTAGAACCATATCTAGATGAGGCAATAGGAATTGAAAATCAAAATCTATTTTCTTCAGGTGAAGAACAAGACACTCCTGAATTTTGGGTTGAATATTCTTCATATAGAGATTGGCAAAAAGGCGGTCAAGTTTTAGCGGGAGCTATTCTTGGGACATCTGTTGGAGCACTGTTTGGAATAATTTTCGCCTTTTCTAGAAGATCTTTGCCAGGAAATCACAACGTCAAGAAGGCATTGATCCTGGCAGGAATTATGTGGCTTACGATTTACTTTATTCCATTTCTCAAATATCCCGCAAATCCACCAACTGTGGGTGATCCAGAAACCGTAGTTCTTAGATCTATTTTGTACCTTTCATTTATTGCAATTTCAGGATTTGGTGCTTTAGGATTTTACAAATTATCAAACAGATTAGATAAAAGTAAGAAAATTGCTGCCGTATTAGGATATGCCATTTTCATTAGTGTAATTTTTGTTGCGATGCCACAAAATCCAGATGAAGTGATTGCTCCTATGGATTTAGTTAATGGGTTCAGAGCTATGTCACTGATTGCCGTCTCAATATATTGGATAGCATTGGGAATAATTTTAGGTGCATTTTGGCAAAAGCTTCAGCCTGATAAATCTCTCCAAACATATACTAGCTAACTATTCTCATTCTACAAACTTAGAATAGGGTCATGTCATTTAAATAACTGATAAGCTGGCACAATTTGTTTGCCAAGAAGAATAACATTTTCACAATTAAAAAAATATGATATTGCTCAAAAAATAATTGAATCATTAGCTGATGCAGAATCTCGTGCAATTCTTTTTTCTACAATCAAAAAAGGAAAAACTGTAACTGACCTTTCTTATACTTTAAAAATTCCTTTAAGTTCTGTTTACAAAAAACTTTCTAAATTAGAGGAACTTTCACTAATTCAAGTGGAAAAATGGACTCTCTCTGATAAGGGTCGTAAATTCAAAGTTTACAAAAGCCGTATCAGTAAGGCAGACATTACAATAAAAAAATCTGAACCTTCAATAAACCTAGTAGCAAACAAGTGATAAGAAATGGCAAAAACAGATTTTATCCAGCAAAGTGAATTTGACGTAACCCAAAAAATTATTGAATCATTAAGTAATGTCTGTACTAGAGCTATACTGTTTTCCATTAAAAACGAGGCAAAAGATGTCACACAGATTGCTGATGAATTAAAAATCTCTCTTTCAACCGTCTACAAAGCCCTCTCTAACCTAGAGGAATTAACCCTGATCGAGGTCAAAAAATTTGTAATATCTCCAGAGGGTAAAAAAATCAAGTTATATCGAAGCAGAATTGGCAAGGTTGAGATTAGTATGTCAAATATGGAACCAGTCTTAAACCTATATCCAAATAATACCAGTTCTAGCTAACCAATC
>JAEHKQ010000100.1 GCA_016838795.1 Nitrosopumilales archaeon | reverse complement strand
CGATAATCTTTGTTTTTGGTATGCCCGCAAGTTTTGCCAAATGTAGACTTTGTTTAAGGAGTTTTTGTGTTTGTTGTTTTATGTTTCCCATAATGATTTTTTTGCTGAATGCACATAACACGAGAGAAGGTTGGTAAATCTTTACTACGTCTAACATTTGTTTATCATATTTTAAACCGGAAACATCATTGATTATTTCAACTCCAAATTCCAAAGCTTCTATAGCAACACTTGCTCTGCACGTATCAATAGAAATTGGTAAATTTGAAACATTTTGAATTATCTTTATGGCATCTGTGATACGTTTAGCCTCTATTTTTTCTGGGATCATTGTAGAAAGATATGGGGCAGTTGACATCCCACCAACATCAATAATATCAGCACCTTGTGCTTCCATCAATCTGACAGCTTGAGTAATATTTCGTTTTGAAGTATGAATAGATTTTTTGTAAAATGATTCTGGACTAGTGTTTAGAATTCCCATAATTCTAACTGGGTTTGACCCACCGACAGAAACAGTACCTAATTTATGCACGGAATTTATGATTGGTGTTGTAATTTGAGTGATATGACAATTTCTGGATGGAATACAAAATATTTGGAAATCCTAAAAGAGTTTGGATATGACCAAAAACAGGATTTTGAGTCTGCATGGTTGCTAAATACTATTCTAAAAAAACAGGTTGCCTTAGCAAAATTAAAAAAAATAATTTCTGGTAAAACAATTTTTGTAATTGGTGCTGGTCCTTCTCTCCCTTCATGTATCCCTACTTTAAAAAAATTCAAAAAAGTACCAAAAATTGTTGCGGATAATGCAACACAAAAGTTAATTGAAAATCGAATCAAACCTGATATCGTTATCACAGATTTGGATGGTGATGAAAAATTTCTTAGAAAAATTGGAAAAACGAAGACAATCATTATTACTCATGCTCATGGTGACAACATTGCAAAGCTGCATTTAGCTGAAAACTTTACTAATTGTTTAGGAACAACACAAACAAAATCTTTTGGAAAGATGCATAATTTTGGAGGATTTACTGATGGAGATAGATGTGTTTTTCTTGCAAAACATTTTCGTGCAAAAAATATCGTTCTATTTGGGATGGATTTTGGAAAAACAATTGGAAGATATTCAAAAACAAAAGTTAGGGATAGGCAGATAAAGATCAAAAAACTAAGACGTGGAAAAAAACTACTTGAGTGGCTTGCGTCAAAAAATAAATCTGGGTTGTATACTACATCGAAACCCATTAAGGGTTTTAAAAAAATTCGTTACAAAGACGTAGTTGATATTGTTATTACCTAGAATGCGTTTTAATACCCAACATACATGAGAAAAGTATGAAGTTGTCTGATGAACAAATTCATGATATCTTGAAGATTAAGGATCATATTTTGAATGAAATAGAGAAATACAAGCAGGAAATTGAGATGTTTGAAAAAAACCTCGGCATTTTAAATTCTGTTTTAAAAGAATCAAGCTTTACAAAAGCTTCAGATCTTAGTACTAAACAAACAAAATCTTCAGATCTTAGTACTAAACAAACAAAATCTGACTCTACTAAAATTCCTTTAACGAGAGGTAGTAGTGGAGAAATAATTGCTAATGCATATGTTACTCCCACTCAAGTGTCAATTGTACTAAATGATGATATTGATTTAGATGAAAATACGCCCCCTTTGAAATCATTTTTTATAGATAGAATAATCGCAGATATGAAAAGAAAGGATTCATCTGATGTTCAAAGGGGAAAAATTCAGCCAGATTCTGTTATTAACTATGTAATTAACAAAAATGGTTCTCACATTCGTGAAATCATAGTAAAAAACTATCGCCAAAAAGACCGAGTTAATGAAATCATCAATACTGCCGCCTGGTCCTTTTCACGTATGATTGAAAACACCAAGTGATCTTATGGATAAAATTGTCGTATTAGACTTTGGCTCACAATACAGCCATCTAATTTGTAGAAGAATTCGTGATTTTTCTGTATATGCAGAACTTGTTCCGTTTGATATTTCAGTTGACGAATTAACAAAACATAATCCTAAAGGAATTATCTTTTCTGGAGGGCCGTCAAGTGTTTACAACTCTGATGCTCCGATACCATCAGCTGAGATCTTTAAGATGAATCTTCCAATTCTTGGAATTTGTTATGGTCATCAATTGATTGTTAATAATTATGGCGGTAAAGTAAAACGTGCAAACAAAGAATATGGATCATCTCTTCTTTCAATTGACAACAATGAAGACTTGCTTAGTGGAATTGGTGAGTCTGTAAGAGCGTGGATGAGTCACGGGGATGAAGCAGAAGAGATTCCATCTGGGTTTGAAATAATTGGTCATACAGAAAGTGCAAAAGCTGCAGCAATTGCTTCAAAAGATAGGAGGGTCTATGGAATTCAATTTCATCCAGAAGTTATCCACACAGAACTAGGAACAGAGATTCTCAAAAATTTTGTTCTAAAAATTTGTAATGCAAAACAAGATTGGAATATGGAAACATTTATTGAAAAAACTGTTGAAAAACTTTCTAAAATTGAAGGAAATATTTTATGTGGTG
>JAEHKQ010000099.1 GCA_016838795.1 Nitrosopumilales archaeon | reverse complement strand
GGACAGTGCAAAGAATGCATTTGAAATGATGGCGACTCCTGAACAAGAGATAGCACCTGAAATAATTACAGGATTTGTAGAAAGAATGAATCTTCCAAACGCAAAGATGGCATTCATGTCGACTCTGTTGGGATTAAGAAATGCTAAAAAAATTATAACCAAGCTTAAATCAATCACCGCACCCACCCTGATAATTTGGGGTGCTTTGGATCCCGTAATACCAATTAAACACGCAGATAGTTTTGTAGCTGCTATAAAGGACTGCAGATTTTTTAGAATGGATGGATGTGGCCATACACCATATGTTGATGATCCAGAATCGTTCGCTAGAGTAGTAATAGAATTCTTGGGGGAATAGCCAACCGAAGTCTATATATACCACTCATTCCCTACTATTACCTATGAGTGGTAATAATTACCAATACGACCCCACAGAAATGTTCAAGGAATGGATCAAAAAAAGCGGTAAAGCTCAAACAGAATTTATGAAAAACTTTGGAGTCTTTATGGGAAACAGAGTCCAGGAATTCAATCCAGTTGAGGCACTAAAGGAGATCACCGATAAGGCTACTGAAACTCAAACAAATGTAATGAAAAATTTTGCAAACTTCCAAGCAAAGGGAATGGACACCCTTTTCAACATGGGTCAAATCATGCCCAATTTCATGAATTGGGGAACTTACAAAACATCCGTTGGAACCAACGGAAGAATTTCGATTCCAGAGGCTGAAAGAGACGCCTTAGGATTAAGGGAAGGCGACTTGGTTCAAGTCATGATTCTCCCTTTAGGAAAAAAATCAAAAAATAAGGAGGTGAAAAAATGAGTACAACCGAGCAGAAAACACAAAGCACTGTAAAAGATATTTATGGTGTATACCAGCAAAATATCGATAAGCTTTTCGATGGTATAAGACAGCAGGTACCACGTTATCATCAATCAGTTACTAACGTACAACAGGAATACTTACAAGCAGTTGAGAACATATTCAACTCTTCAGTCGCACTACAAAAAGAATTTGCAAGAAAAGCAGGAATCACAACCAACGTTCCTGAAGCAGCACTAAAAGTAGTACGTGATACCACAGAAGAACTAGTAAAGGCATCTACAATACAAAATCAGATTGCACTTGCAACTATCGACGCAGCACAGCAAAACATCAAGACATTTAACGATAATGCAAAAGCATTCGCTGATTTAAACAAGAACATACTACAATCCTGTCTTTCTGCATTTACTAACAGAAACAACTAGATATTGGATTTCAACTCCAAATCTATTTTTCCCTTTTTTACAATTTTTTTTAAGATCTTTCTTTTAGCCACTGACCCAGCTCGGGTAGAACTTTTCTCTGCGAGAATGAGCTTGCAATCATTCCAACATGTCCAGTTGGGTAAATTCGAAGTGTTTTGTCTTCGCTGGCTACAGCATAGTGAAGTGGCATACTGCACTCTGGGGATACCAGATGGTCACCAACAGCAACCTGGGTGAATAACGACATCTTGATGTTTTTGAGAGAGATCTGCTTCCCACCTACGTACATCTTGTTCTGAATGAGGAGGTTCTCTTGATAAATGTCCTTTATCCACTGCTTGAACAACTCCCCCGGAATTGGTGGGGTATCGTTGAGCCATTTTTCTATTCGCATAAAATTATCAACAAAATTCTTGTCCTCAATATTTTGGAAAAGTTTCACATACTTTTCAACTCCCTGTTCAAATGGTTTCAAGATAGAAAAGCAATAATACATGAATTCTGGCGGCATGTTACCAATACTGTCAACCATCTGATCGACATCGATGTGCTTGGCCAGATTACTAATCACTGTGGTATCGCGCCAGCCATCAATTACAGGTGCGGTGGCAACAAAGTTCTTGACATTTTCTGGGTGTAATGATGAATATACAGTAGCTATTGTTCCACCAGTACAATATCCCTGTAGGGATACCTGGTCTACATTTGCCTCATCCTTGACAAATTCCACACAATTATCTAGATAACCATTTACGTAATCATCAAAATCCAAATACTTGTCCATGTTTGTTGGCATTCCCCAATCAATCATATACACTTCAAGGCCTTGATCTAGTAGATTTCGGACCCAACTTTTTTTCGGGTGAATATCCAAGATGTGATATCTGTTGACAAGGGCATATACAATAACTAATGGAATGTGTGATTGCTTTTCTGTAGTTGGTTTGTAATGGAGCAATCTGACCTTGTCCTCTTTGTGTACAACATCATATGGGGTCGTTTCTAATTTGATTTCATCAGGAGCTGCAATAAGCTTTGGTGCTTCTATAACGTTTTTTCCAAACTTTAGAATCTCTCCTAAAATTTTTGGATCAATCTTTATTTCACTCGCCAGTCCTCTTCACCTTTTTGTGTGCTTCTGATTCAAGCTTTGAAATTCGTTTTCGTAAGAAATGTAACTCTTTGTATACCTCATCCAACTCTTCCTTGTTTGGAAGATTTGCAGATTTCAACATTACATTCATGATACTATTCCAGTGTTTAGTTAATTCTAATTCATTTGCAACGAGTTTTCCATAATTTTCTCCAAACTTTTCAGAATCAAATAATTCTGTAAAGTCATTATCAAAGATATCAATCCAGACGCGTTTGTATGCCTCGTATTGTTCTGTGTCATTTGGAATTTCAGGAGCTTTAAAGTTAACCTTCTTTTGTGATTCCATCCAAGTATCAGTTAATTGCTTGTAGTATTTGGTCAAGTGCTTGTTGAATTCCATCAGGTCTTCATTTGCATCAATTAACTGAGCAGCAATTTTTTTAGAATTTTCAGCAAAATTTCTCATTGGACCAACCGATGTCAGTGCTTGAGGTTTTGTTGACATCAAGTGTATCAAGTCAGTCCAAAACAAGGAAAGATGTTTGTAATACTCAGCAACATTCTGAGTTGATTCAGTTTTCACAACATTCTAGTATAACAGATCGCAATAAATAGATCCCTAGTAGATGTTTAACGATGACTAGTGTCGCGGAATTGGAAAAAATTTGTCAAAAAATCATGCAATTAGACCCAAAAATGCGTTCTGCTAGAATAATTAACAACAGAGGACACCTCACTGCCGGTGGAATGAAGGAGGGTCTCAAGTCTCTCGAAGAAACAAAACAGGATGAGATGATGTTCATGGAATTAGCGCTTCGAGTTAGAATGCGTCGTGATTTTGATAAAGAGTTTGGGCATGTTCATTTTGCCATGTCGTATCGAGATAAAGTAATCATCATGAGTTTTCCATTAGCTGATGATGATGTATTGTTGGCCTCAGGGGAACGCGAAATCGATTTCTCAAAAATTGCTTTTGCCATAATGGATTTAATCAAAGATCTGAGAGAAGACCACACCAAAACATTTTAAAAAATTTCTAACCTTTCACGAAAATCTCTTTATGTGAAATGTATGATGGCTCGATTCAGGGACTGAGGAGGCAAGAAAAAAAATCCAATGAACAGCACTTGGGGAAACAATCGAACCTATTCACAATTTGATCATTCTTTTAAAACATTTTTTCCTAATCTAATTCAAATTGGAAGATTAAATGATAAAATATAGTGATCTTTCAAATTAATTAGAATCTGTTTTAACTCAACCATATTCCAATGAATCTATTTGAAATTGCAGAAGAAAATTTCCTTATCTCATTTGCTGTTGTGGTGAGTGTTGGGATTTTACAAGGTTCAATTTTGGGTAGAGGTATTCGAAAAAGATTTCCTGCACTAAAACGCCATGCAAGAATCGTTTCTTTTACCCTTCTGCTACTTTTTGCTTTCAATGCTTTGGCAAGCGTGTTGAAATTTGCAGTGCCTGATAAACTCACAATTACCAATTTCACAGTCCCCACAACCATTGAGGAAGGCTTTACGCTTTTGATTAATGTCTTAGGGCTTAATGCCGGGTTTGTAACGATTGTTGTAATGTTTATCTCTATTACGATTATACTGTTTTTACGGTCTGCTGAATTATCAAAACCAGCTCGTTATTTCGTATTCACTGTTAGTGTGATTACAGTACTAGTAGCTGGAATTGGCCGATTTACAGATTTTGTACCTACAGTTTTTCAAATTCTGATGTATGCATTTTATCAGGTCGGATTTACAATTGGAATATTTCTGGTAACCAGACGACAAGAAACAGATGTCCTGCCAGAATTTGAATAACAGATTTTCTAATCTTGAAGCATTTTTCTTAATCCGGCACATCTGTTTCTTATAGTAACTTCAGTAACACCAGATGCGATTGAGATCTGTTTCTGAGATTTTACTTCGCCAGAAGCTATACAAGCAATATAAAGTGCGGCTGCCGCCATTCCCATTGGATCTTTTCCAGCAACAATCCCAATTTTTTTCGCCTGATTTAAAATATCGACCGCTTTTCTTTTACTTTTTTCACTTAGTTCAACAATGCTTGCAATTCTAGAAACTACTTTAACAGGATCAACAACAGGCATTTTGAATTCTAATTCTCTATAAAGTAAACGATAACATCTAGCAACATCTTTTCTCCTAATGTTAATTCCTTTTGCAACGTCATCAAGAGTTCGTGGCGTTTCTGTGTTTCTACATGCAGCATACAAACATGCTGCAACAAGACCTTGAATTGATCTGCCTCTAACTAATTTTTTCTCCATTGCCTTTCTGTAAATATATGCTGCCTTTTCAATTACCGCATCAGCGAGTGCAAGCTTATCTTTTAATTTGTCCATTTCATTCAAAGCTTGTCTTAGGTTTCTGTCCGAAGAAGAATGAGCTTGTGTTCTACTGTCCCAAGTTCGTAGTCTTTCAATTGAGCTCCTCATGCTTGCCGAAAGTGGTTTTCCTGTAGAATCTTTGTTAGCTGCACCAATAACAGTAGAAAGACCCATGTCATGCATGGTTAATGAAGTACCTGCACCTACTCTATTCCTATTAGACTCTTCATTTGAAAATGATCTCCACTCTGCGCCAGTATCTTCTATTTTGTCATTAATTACAAAACCACAAAAAGCACAAAACAATTCACCAGAGTTTTCATCAGTTACGATCTTTCTTTTGCCACAAGATGGACAACGTTGTTTTGTGATTGCAGCATTTTGCATCATGATAATCTAGATAATCACAAAACATTGACTTATTATCATTTTACAAAAAATCTTAGGGTGATTTGGGTGTAGGTTAAGCTAATTTAATCAGTTTTAGGAATGTGCAATACAAAATCAGCATGTAAAATTTTTAATTCAGTAAGCAATAGGCATGACTTGGTTTGAAGTTAGGAAACATGATACTGTTTGGATCATTGTCATGTTGAAGTCCAACAGAATGTCCTAACTCGTGGGTCATAATTGTTTCAACACTTTTTACGTCATACAATTGAAAACTTCCATCACAAGAATAATCTCCTAGCGCCACTTCTACCACACCTTTCCCTAAATGAGCATGCCCCAAGACCCCTTCACCTAAATCTCGAACAACCCAAGTAACCCAAACATTAGCTTCATGTTTCATATTTGTGTAGGAAAAATCTACTTTTGCTTTTTGATTATTTACATTAAAATCCTGTTCTTGCCAAAAATGTAACGAATTTTCAAAAGTACCGACATGGTCTAATGGCAAACCAGATGGTTGTTTGTTTACATAAATTTTGTAGTGAATGATATACGTTCCATTTACCATTTCATAGGTAGGATCTGGAAATTTAGCCGCTGCATTGGCAGATTCCACATCAAAATTCCAAATTACATAATCTCTAAGAAATTTCTTAATTACATCGAAGCTTGGATTTGGAAATTCAATATAGCGCTTTTCGTTTGCTACATTTTTTGAAACAACGCTAAGATATCTCTCAAATAACCAAAAATCAGCACTTCTTTCTTTTTCCATCTCTTCCAAACTTTTTTCAATATTGATTATCATAATTCCATTTTGAATCATAAAATAAATGCCAGATAGAAAATCTTGATCAGAAATCCCTCCCTCAGCCCACCACTTGGCGTTATTTTTTATCCAAGATGGAATCTGATTAGCCGTATCAGATGAAGACTCGGGTGTTGTTGGAGGGACCTGCATAATTCCCTCGTTTATCAGAAACTGAATTCCTGATACAAAGTCAGAGTCTTTTATACCTCCATCTGACCACCACTTTGCATTATTTTTTACCCAAAGAGGTATGATTGCTGGTTTAACAATAACCGGCTTGGGTTTTTCAGTAGGTGTGTATGGATACTTGGTAATGACTGAATCTATAAAGTCATCATAATTTTTGATTACAGTACTGTCAGGATCAATCTCTAATGCTCTTTTGAAATATTGTTTTGCTTCATGGTATTCACCCAAATATCCAAAACCAATCCCCATTCCAGTAAGGGCAATCACATTATCTGGTTCTTTTTGAATGATTTTGTAAAATTGTTTGAGAGATTTTTCATGAAAACCCATATTGCTTAATGCAATTCCCTTCATCTTTAAAGTAGAAACATTATCTGGAACAATTTCTAAAACATCGTCATAGATTTTTACTGCCTCATTGTACTCACCTTTTGCAAAATGGTCATTAGCTTCTTGAAACATCTCAGGAACATCATTCGTTTCCTGTGCGAAAATTTGGGAAGGGCTTAATGCAGTCATAATTATCATTAACATCAAAATAATTGATTTTTTCATTATGAATACAGAGAATTTTGTTTTTAGTTATATCTTATTCCTAATTTGTTCGAGTTTTTTCTATTATTTACAACCTTACATCTTTGCTGTTATAAGAAAAGATTTATCCAAAAAAAGCGCTTGAAGTTATTGGGGGATTTTGGCTGCAAAAACAATTGGTGAATTAAAAAGAAAGATCATACAAACGAAGAACGAACTTTCAGCTTTATCTGACGACCAAAACCCAATACCTGAATTAATTAATTTAACCAATTTGCTAAGATCGAATGATTTTTTGACAAAGACTGGTGAAAAAAAATCTGAATTACTAACAGCGTATGATCAATATACTAAACAACTTGAGAATACATTAACAAAAATTATCAAAATTCAAGATCAATTAAAAAAATCTGTGAAAAAAAGATCTCAAAGAAAACCTATTAGGAAAAAAACTAAGAAAAAAAAATCCACTAAGAGAAAAAAATCAACAAAACGAAAGCATTAATCCTTTAATCTTCTAAGTTGGGTGTATCACATCTCCAGCAAGAATTCTTTGGGTATTTTTGTTATTTTTGATAACTAAAGCCCCATCATCATCTAACTTGATGGCCTTTCCATTGAGCTTACCGCTATAGGTAGAAATTGTAATATTTTTTCCAATACTGGATGATTTTTTTGTCCAATTTTTTATGATAATTTTTCTTTTTTCTTTATTTAGTAATTCAATAATATTTTCTAATTCATTAAGAAAGTTTTGAACAAGCAAAATTGGACTTTGATTTTCATTTTTATCAATTAAACTAGTTATGCCGTAAAAATTTTCAGTTTTTTTAAGAGATTTTTCTAATTGTTTGGGATTAACTTGGAAATTTATTCCCACCCCTAATACAAGATATTCAATTTTGTTTGATTCGACAGAAGCGTCAACTAACATCCCTGCAACTTTTTTTCCTTTAATGGTTACATCATTTGGCCATTTTAATTTAGAATCAATTTGAAATGTTTTTTCAATTGCATTTGCTAATGCAAGAGAAGCTGCAATAGGAAATAGAGTTGTCACTGAAATATCAAATGTTGGATGGAGTACTATTGATAACCAAATTCCACCTTGTGGAGATAACCACTTTCTACCAAATCTTCCCCTTCCTCTAGTTTGTTTTTGAGAGATAACCACGACACCATTCTCAATAGGATTCGGCGCAATCTTGATGGCAAAATTTTGTGTTGAATCTATTGTATCAAAATAGTAAACTCGTTTACCAACCAATTTGGTATTTAGCCCATCAGTTATTTCCCATGGCAGTAATTGCTTTGTATTATTGACCAGTCTATAGCCAAGCTTTTGTTTTGATTCAATTTTGTAGCCTAAGGAACGAATTTTTTTG
>JAEHKQ010000098.1 GCA_016838795.1 Nitrosopumilales archaeon | reverse complement strand
GCTCTTTGCCATTTCCATATAGGGAACGGTGATCACAACTTTGTTTATTCAGGTGACATCAAGTATGGAAAAAGCATTCTATTTGAAGCTGCAAGCTGGAACTTCCCAAGAGTTGAAACCTTACTAATTGAGAGTACATATGGCGCAAAAGAGGACATTCAGCCTTCTAGACAGGAGGTAGAGTCCTCCTTCATTAATGCCGTAAATAACACACTTGCAGACGATGGAAAGGTTTTGATTCCAATTCCTGCAGTCGGTCGTGCCCAAGAAATAATGATGGTTATCGATCATTACATGAAATCTGGGGAAATGGTTGAAGCGCCAGTATTTACAGAAGGAATGATCTCCGAGGCATCATCAATTCACGAAGCATATCCAGAATATCTGGCAAGAGAACTTCGTCAGAAAATTTTAGAAACGGATGACAATCCGTTTGATTCTGAATACTTTACCAACGTAGCACATCAAGATGCTAGAGACGAACCACTTCGTGAAAATACTCCTTGTATTATTCTAGCAACATCAGGAATGTTAGAGGGTGGTCCAGTACTGGAATACTTTAAGAATATAGCTCCTGATAAAACGAACAAGATTCTATTTGTATCATATCAAGTGAACGGAACCCTTGGAAGAAGAGTTCTTGATGGAGCTCGTCAAGTTTCCATGTTGGGAAGGGAAGGTAAGGTTGAGATAGTTAACATTAATTGTGGAATTGAAAAACTTGATGGATTCAGCGGACACAGTGATTATAACCAACTGATTTCATTTGTGCACAGACTTAGACCAAAACTACGCCGTGTCCTTGTAAACCATGGCGAAAGAAGAAAGTCGGAGAACCTTGCAACATCTATTAGAAGAATGTTCAGAGTTCCATCTCATTATCCACAAATACAGGAAGCTATAAAATTATTTTAGATCGTATTCAGGTTTCCAGATTTTTACATTAGAAGGCGCAACAATTATCCTTTCTTCACCTAGTCTAGCAATGTCTGCATCAGCATTTTTTGCAATGGTGTAAAGTTCTTCAACAACTTTTCTTAGTTGCTCTACATCCTTTTGCGCCAGTGGTGTAACCCTAAGAATCAAGATCATGTTCTTTTTGATATCTTCCTTTATGGAATGAAGATCACTAGGGTCTCTGATAGTTATTGCCTTCAGATAGGTGATGTTTTCTTGTTTTTGCATACAGGTGATGAAGCGATCTTCTTATTCAAAAAGGCTTCTTTGTATCAAAAAATACAGACAACTTTTGAGGCTAGATTCTGAACTTTAGATACGATTCCTCTTGAGCATGATTAGCCTCAACCTCTTCCTTACGTGTATCCTTCTTTAGAATAACGGTGTGTGTAGAATCCTTTGGCGCGTCGGAGTATCGTAGTGTGATAGAAGCTGCAAGTTCTTTGTGTTGGTCTGCCGTCTTTCCACGTAAGAGAGCAGTTGGCCCCATCACATCTTTAGCTTCTAATTTTATGTCATCAGGTAGAGCGAGTAGAGAAATGTTTGCGTTTTCTTCTTTTCCTCTTCCAACAACTAGCTTTGTGTGTTTGTCTAGTCTGAAGTGTCGTCCAACCTTTAACAAATCAATATCATTGAATGTTGGTGTTTCAGTATGATCGAACAGATCAAAAGCTCTTTTTCCAAATGCCTTATCAGTTAGTAGACATCCGCCACCTGCATTTGGTGGGTCTTGTATGCCAAATTCTTTTGCCATCTGTAGTTGAATCTTTCTTGAACGACCTTTGATCATTCCAAGATCTTTTCTTTGAATCAGACCATTTTTTTCTGGATCTGTCTTTGGAAGTAAAGCTGCTGATAACGGTCTTACAATTTTTCCTTTCAAACCAGATTCCTTTTCAATTGTTCTCAGTGCAGGACCATGTTGACTCATTGGTCTTTGTCCTAGAACTTCACCTGAAATTATAAACTCTGCACCAATCTCTTCCATGTGTTTTTTTGCAGCATCAAACATCATTGCTCTGCAATCTACACATGGATTAAATCCAGCACCACGTCCGTACTTTGGGTGCTTTAACATTTCTATATACTCTTCACCAAGAAAAACTGTCTTTAGTGGAACGTTTAGTGCATCTGCTCTGTTTACAATATCAAAACCACAACCCTTACCACAATCAAAATCACAAAATGGTGTTCGTATTGCTACTGCATGTACATCAAAGCCTTGCTTTTGCATCATTTTTACAGCAAGCTGACTGTCTAGTCCACCAGAGAGCAATGCAACAACCTTCTTTTTTTCAGACATCAAATCAAACCCTGAGATCCGGTATACAAACTTTACAACAAACATAAATTTCGAAAAAAGAAATTTTTTGTGTGAAAAATAGGCGATCTGTACTTCTGAAATACGCTCAAAAGCTGAACTGCGATACTTTGGTCGCATTTGAGCCTGAAAACCTGTTCTATATGACCGGATTCTGGGGCGAGGCGATCAGCGTTTTGGACAAGAATGGTACTAACATCATTGCTCCTGCACTGGAGGTTGGAAGAGCTAGAACCGAATCAAAAAACTGTGATGTAGTATCAACGGAACGCGGAACTGCGTTGGTGTCTAGTTTGGTTTCTAAAATTAAGAACAAACGAGTTTGTACAGATTGTAGTAACTATGATACAATGACATCATTGAAGAAATCTGTTCGTTCCATTAAACATTCTACGAAACCATTCTACAATGCCAGAATGATCAAGGATTCTTCCGAGATTGCAATTCTGAAAAAAGCTTCTAAAACCATCGATGAAATGTTTGGAATTTGTGCCAGAATGATCAAAAAAGGCCAGAAAGAGTCTGAACTTCAAGCAATTTTGATGTCTTATGGGATGGAACGAGGCATGTTTGATACTGGATATCGAGGAACGCTGAATCCGTTGATCATCGCTGGTGGCCCGAATGGAGCACTCCCACACGCACAAGTCACTGACAGAAAGTTTGCAAATGGGGACATGATTGTTGTAGATATTACTCTGCGATACAAGGGCTATGTTTCTGATGCAACCAGAACCTTTGGTTTGGGAAAGGTTTCTTCTAAAACTAAAGATGTGTATGAAATTGTTAAAGAATCACAAAAGCTTGGGTTACGAGCTGTTAAACCAAAAACCAGCTGCAAATCTATAGATGATTCATGTAGAGATTTCATCAAGAAAAAAAAATTTGGTAAATACTTTATTCATTCCACTGGACATGGAATTGGACTTGAAGTACATGAGTTGCCAAACATTTCTCAGCTTAGTAAAACGAAATTAGAAAAGAACATGGCAATAACAGTGGAGCCAGGAATTTACATCCCAAAAAATTTTGGTGTAAGAATTGAAGACTCGTTAATGATTGGAACGAAAGCCATTCCAATGCACAAATTTACAAAAGATCTTATGCTGCTCTAAGAAGTAGATAATCTTCTAAATCTAATTCTGAATAGGAATAGGCACAATCTAGTGAACAAAACTTACTTACGCTGTTATCATATTTCTTGCCGCACTTTTTGCATTTTTGTTTCATGAGTATGAATTTTGAATTAGAAATATCAGGGATCTACTCAAAAATTAATCACTCAATGAGCAAATTTTTCTCAAATTCTCTTTTCAATCTCTTTTCTAATGATTTTAGCAATCTTTTCTTTTCTTTTCCAACCAGAAGAAATAGCTTTTCCAGAATTTACTAAAAGAATTTCATTGTAATCTAGATTTTTCTTGTATCTAGAACTACCAATATCGTTTGCAATCATTAAATCAGCTTTGGACTCTTTCATTTTTTTCTTAGCTATATCCTCTAAAGCTTTTCTAGAAAGATTAGTTTCCGCTTTAAACCCAACAAGAAAGACATTTTTCTGAATTTTTTTTATTTGATTAATCATTTTTGGAACTTGTTTTAATCTGACTACCAAACTTTTCTTTGAGCTTTTTATTTTTGTTTTAGAAATTTTTTCTGCAGTATAGTCTGAAACTGCAGCCGCTAATATCACAACATCAAACTTCTTTTTCATTTCTTTTTTTACAGCATCAAACATTTCTTTTGCAGTTTTAACAGGAATGACTTTAGCACCCTTTGGCGGAGTGGCTGTTCCAGGACCATACACCAGAGTAACTTTAGCCCCAGCAGAGACCAATTCCGAGGCTAAAAACACGCCTGTTTTACCTGTACTGAGGTTTGTAATCACTCGTACCGGGTCGATGTATTCTATCGTCGGACCAGCAGTCATTAGAATTCTTTTTTTATGTAGAGTAGATGAATATCCAAACTTTTTCAACACAAACTCCAAAACATCTTCAGATTCTGCAGCTTTAGCTTTTCCCTCTATCATGTTTGGCGCAACAAAATCAATTTTATTTTTAAGGAAATCAATATTTTTTTTCACAGCTTTGTTGTGATACATGGATTCGTGCATCGCAAGTGCCATAACTATTGGTATACCAGAACCAAATCCAACCGTTAGAACAGTACTGACAGGAGTATCATCTATACCATTAGCTAATTTACCCAGAGTGTTAGCCGTCCCAGGATATACAATAATCAAATCAGATCGCTTGTAATCTGCAACATCAATGTGCTCCAGATCACCAGTCAATTTAGTTATGACATGATTTCCTGTGGCCCACTTGAAATAATCTGGTTTCACTAGTTTAGTTGCCGCATTACTAACTACACAAACAACATCACCGCCATGTCGCATTAATAATCTAGCTAGTTCGATCGCCTTGTACACCGCAACACTTCCAGCTACACAAAGAACAATTCTTTTCCCAGATAATTCAGAACCATAGCTCCCAACTATATCCAAAGAAGGATGTTTTCTAGAACGCTTTTTTGAGCTTTTCATATTCCTCTTTCTCCATTGAAAACCAATTTTCTTCAGCTGGGAACAATCCTGATCCCACATCACTCTTGAATTTTGAAACAGCTTGAACCACATCATTAGATAATGAGAGATATTGTTTCACAAACTTTGGTTTCAGCTTTTCATACAATCCAAGTATATCATGTATAACAAGAACCTGTCCGTCACAGTGTAAACCAGAACCAATACCGATAGTCGGGATATCAATACTTTCAGAAATTATTTTTGAAACTTCATGACTTACCATCTCTAGAACAATACTAAACGCACCAGCCGCTTCCAATGCCTTAGCATCCTCGATTAGCTGTTTTGCAGTCTCGAATGTTTTTCCCTGAACCTTGTATCCCTGTGTAAGAGCAGTAGTTTGAGGCTGAAAACCGATGTGCCCCATTACAGGAATGCCTGTCTTAACTATAGCAGATATCGTATCTGCCATGACATAACCACCTTCTAGTTTTACAGTATCAGCTCCAGTCTTGATCAGTCTACCAGAGTTTGAAATTGCATCAGATATACTAGCCTGGTATGACATGAACGGTAAATCCCCAACGACTAATGCATTTTGTTTCGCACGTGATACAGCTCCAACAAAGATTTCCATCTGCTCCATAGTAACTGGTATAGTATTCTCGTATCCAAGAACAACCATTCCTGCACTGTCTCCGACTAGAAGTATGTCAACACCAGCCTTGTCACAAAGTGATGCTAACGCATAATCATAGCTAGTTAGAACAGAAATTTTCTTTCCAGCCTTCTTCATATCAACAATATCTTTTACAGTTCTAGACATGAGAGGCCCTTCTGGAAAGATTCTTTTTAATTTCGAGAATGTTCATTCTAAGATTATTTTTGTTGTCAAACCCACGAAGAATTTTTTTCAGAACGGTTTCATTCTTTGATGATAATCTGGAACAACAAACTACAAGCTCACTCATTCCTCGTGTAGCATTATCAACAATAGTGATGTGAGCTGTTTGAGCTGTTCTGGAGAGTGGATTCAAATCAAATGTGATTACTTTTTTTCCAAATTTTTTGAGGGCAATAGTACGATCTCCATCCTCTATTGGAACTAACACGACATCGGCTGAAAAAATTCCATCTTTATCGACAACTCTTCGTGCAGAATCAAGTTTTGGAATACGTTTCTGTAATTTGAGATCTAATCCTAGGACTTCTTTCGCACCATTCTTTTTCAATAGCTTAACGATGTTTCGTTTTCTGATGTCATTGGTGTAAAACAGATTAACCTCAATCTTTGCATGAACAATTCTAGCTAGTTTCACAATCTCTTTTGCAGACAAAGCTGCAATATTCCCATTCACAGAAATTACAGAATTTTTAGCCAAAAGTAAGGCCGCAGAGGCAGCTTTAATCGCATTTTTCGCAATGTGAGTAGTCTTTTCACCAAGTAGATAATCAAACGCTTCACCCCTTCCGTGAGCTAACAGTCCTTCTTTCGCTACTATTCCATCATCGAAACCATCAATAAGTTTCTCTCGTATGAACAAAGACTTTGCACGCGGATGATTTTTGGGTATTAATGCCATGATGGAATCTTTAGATCGATTTATTGAAGTCGTGCGCCGACGTTGTCAATTTCAGATTGAATTAGAATGCCGTTGTCATATCTCTTGAGAATTTCCAACACTTGAGCTTCCTTTTGTTCCGGAACGAGAGTAAATATCGTCTCACCAAACAACGCGACACCACTTTTCACACCAATGGAATCTAGTTCAAATATCACAGAATCCATTGAAGGAGTCATTATTCTAACATATTTCGCAAATTCTACAGACATATCCTGAAATTCATTATAATCTTTAGTTTGAATGAGCTTATCGACCATCTTTCCACCAAGACCATTAATTGTAGCTAAATTCTCATCAAGGAACTTTTTTGTAGATACCAGTGAAAAACATATGATAATGACTTTGGAATGAGCTTCAATCTTTTCCAGAGATCCAACTCCAGGAGCACCAGGCTTTGTTCTGATTTCAAATCCACCATGGAATGCACTAATGACATCACCTAGACCAGTTTTACAAGAAACTTCAGCGATATGAGCAATTTTTCCAATCTCTTCCTTAGATAATTTTGTTCCAAGTACTTGATCTAATGCAAATGCTAACGATAATGCAACAGCACCACTACATCCAAGTCCATATCCAATTGGAACTGCAATATCATGGTGAACTAGAACAGAATAATTCTGTTCAGTTAACTTAAGAAATTCTTTGATAACATATTCCGAAACGTCAGTGTTATCTGTTTCATATCCAAAAACTTTAATTTGAAAATCATTTTTGTTACTGTTCTCCACAGAAACGGTTGTTGTAACACCATCCTTAATCGAAAATCCAGCACCAAGTGAACCCATTAGTTCAGGTTTCTGTTGTTCCACGTCAGCTTTGAAAAAACCTGTAACATGTGCAGGACAAAATGCCACGCCTCTCATCAATTTGAATTTAAATTTCCCAAGAAATATAAGAATATGGCTTAAATAATTTAAATTGATATAAATTGACTAAATTCATTCGACGCCTGCAAAAGATTGGAAGCACCATTCTGGTCTCTTTACCGAAAGAGTGGGTTGATGCCAATAAGCTTGACAAGAAATCCGAAGTAGAACTAGAAACTGGACGGGACAGTCTTTCCATTTCAGTAACCAAGGAAAACAGACCATCAAAGGATATCATAATCTCATACCCACTACCAAAGGATGAAAATATTGTTGCAGATATAACAGGGGCTTATCTTCTTGGGTACGACATCATCAGAATACAAGGAAAAAAATCAATTCCAATAGAAGATAGAGAAAAAATTCGTAATTCCACGCGAAGATTAGTAGGAATGGAAATCATTGATGAAGATGCATCTAATGTAAACATGCAGTTTTTGTTGGATGCAACAACTCTACAGCCAGATAAAATTCTAAAACGAATTAGTGCACTTGCACTTGGAATGTACAATGATGTAGTTTCAGGATTAATTTCAGATGATAAATCCAATCTCTTAACACTATCAAATAGAGATGTTGAGGTGAACAGACAGTATTTCCTTCTTGTTAGATTAATTCGAAGTACAATGATAGATGTTAGACTAGCAGGAGCTTTGAGTCTTGAAAATATAGATATTCTTGACTATAGAATTGCTGCAAATATACTTGAAATTGCTGGTGATACTATTGCAGAATTAGGAAATTCTATTGCAAATACTACTCTGTCAAAGAATGATCTAAAACAGCTACATGAATTGACAAAGGAATTTGCACCAATTGCAGTGATATCAATTGATGCATTTACAAAAAATGACAGGACTTTAGCCATCCAAGCTATAGCCCAACATAAAAAACATCAAGAAAAAATAACAAAATTTAGAACATTATTAGAAAAAAAGAAGCAGATTCCAATTGGTTATCTAGATCTCATTTACAAGTTTGAAAGAATTGCAAAATCATGGGACGATGTAGTAGATTTAGTAAAACCAATTTATTCCCAATAATTCTAGTAAAGTTTCTTCTTAGCTGCATACATTAGAACAGCACAAATTGTTTTAGAATCTTTAATCCTTCCAGCCTTTATCATTTTGATTACTCGTTTAAGATCAATCTTTATAACTGACATTATTTCATCCGTATCTAGCTGTTGTGCCGATACTTTTTCTAGCCCTGTAGCAAGAAAACAATGAATTTTCTCGGCACTATATCCTACAGAAGGTAAATACGTAAGAAAATGCTCCATTTTTTTCGCCTTGTAACCCGTTTCTTCCTGAAGTTCACGTATTGCACACGTTTTTGCGCGTTCCCCTTTTTCTAGTGTACCTGCAGGAATCTCAAGTTGATAACCATGTGGAAAACGATGCTGTTTTACCATTAGGACCTTTTGATCTTTATCAATTGCTAGCATTGCGGCAGCACCAGGATGTTCTAGTATTACACGTTTGATTTTTCTTCCATGAATAGTTAAATCATAAATACTAAGTCCCATTATTCTACCTTGATAGATTTTCTTTTTCTTCATTTAATTCACCTGATACATTAAATGAAGTTTAGGTGATTTTTTAGCTTCAGCAATAGCATCTTTGATCCACTCTTGAGGCAATGCAATCTTTCTTGGTATGAATAAATCAGCAGAACGAATTCCTGAAATTTTTTTAATCTGCTGTGTTAATTGATCTAATTTGTAAATATTATCACTATACATGAATAGAACGATTTGGTTTTTTGCAAGAAACGGTTTTTGCAAAAAGTGTTCAGAAAACTTATTTTTTAAAACATTAAGTATTTGTTTTAGGTTTCCATCAATCCATGTCAGAATACAATATGGAATATATCCTTCAATCTTTGTTGGCTCATACACTAATGTAAATTGTATTGTCTCATCAGCTTGTAATTTGTCTAATGATCGTGTTACAGTTTTTGTAGACAGACTAGTTTTTTTTGCAAGTCCTTCAATTTTTTGCCGTGGATCCTTTATTAATTCATTAATAATTTGTAAATCAGTTTTTGTTAAATTAGGACTAGTGCCAGCACTTTCAGCTTCAAATATTGTTAAGACTCGAACATTCTTCATAAGATTTTTTGCAAGCTCTAATTTCTGTTGTACATTTTCTTTTATGACAATACTACAAACAGTTATTCCACCAACACATGGAACAACAAAAAATGGCTCACCAATTAATTTCACTTGCTGTAAAACTTCATCGATATCCTCACCTGTTATTACAAAGTAAATAACTCCATATCCCAAAGCTGGCGGCTCAATCTTTAATGTGAAAAATCTAATGATTCCACTTTTGAGCATCTTGTTGATTCTGGATTTTACGGCTCCACCTGAAATTCCAACATTCATTCCAATTTGTCGATCAGATTCCCTACAATTATTTAGCAGATTGGTTAGAATTTGCATGTCAATTTTGTCCAATTTATCACCTTTTTCTATTTTAATTAGGTATACAAAACTTATTGTTAATAAAAATGTCGTAAATATTAGTATTAGATACCAAATATATTAAATATCAGACTTTTTGATTCTGATCTATTGGATTACAGACTCCATTTAGCGATAAGAATGCTGACAAACAAAAAGGGAAGTTTGATTGGAGCAGTTTTGGCGGTTTCAATTGGAATTTTGGTAATTCACGTTAATTTTGTAATTTTCCAAGGTCTCTATGATGCAATTATTCGAGACATGTCTGATTATAGATTTGGCGATGTTTACATCACTGACGAAGAAGATTTCATTGACAAATCTGATTTATCGTTAGTAAACTGGTTTGAAAGAATACCATATGTAGAGGCAGTAACGCCGCGGTTGTCGTCGATAGCTTCTATCAACGCAACAAAATACGGTGAGAGGTTTGAAGAGACTAAAGTTTCGATTTTGGGTGTTGATCCATTACGAGACATTCGAACATCTGCAGCTCATGAAACTATTTCTGATGGCCAGTACGTTTTTTCAAGAAATTCAATTGTACTAGGTTCATGGATTGCACGAGAATTAGGGGGTATTCAACCAGGAGAGAGTGTAAAACTAAAAGTTGTTGATCGTTGGGGCCAAGATCAAACAAAACAATTCATCATAAGTGGCATTTCCACCTCAGCTGGCGGTCAAGGATTCGATAACAGTGTATTGATACATATTGATACTTTAAGAGACATGCTTGATCGAGATGGCAAGTCTAGCTCATTTCTAGTGAAATTAAATGATCGTACAAAAGCATTAGATGTAAAAAATTTCTTTCTAGCATCATTTCCAAATGATGATTTTGAAGCTGAAACTATAGAGGAATCCGCAGAAACAACGTTACGTGGTTTTAGAGCTGGTATTGGAATGATCAACATGATTGGGTATTTCGGAATGATGTCTTCTGCTTTTGCAATTGTAACAATTCAGATGATGCTTGTTTCAAGTAAAACTAGAGAAATTGGAATAATGCGTTCAATTGGAGCAAAGAGAAAAGATATTCTAATTTTATTTTTGTTACAGGGAGTGATAATTGGTATTATTGGCGCAAGCGTTGGAACTGCCGCGGGTTTAGGATATACATTCTATGCTAAAGAAACCAAAATGGCATGGGAGGGGAGTATTCCCTTAGAGGTAACCTATAATTGGCCCAAAATTATTCAGACTGCTTTTATATCATTTGGGTTAGCAATCGCTGCCTCAATCTATCCGGCCTACAGAGCTACAAAACTTCAACCTGTGGAGGCGATAAGAACTGTCTGATAAAGTCCTTGAAATCAAAAATCTACACAAAACTTATGGTGAAGGTGAAACCAAGGTCAAAGCTTTACGTGATGTTTCTTTCAGTATTAACAAAGGAGAATTTATTTTAGTTGTTGGGAGCTCAGGTTCTGGTAAATCCACTCTATTGAATATGATTGGTTTGCTAGATCGACCAACTAGTGGTAAAGTCTTCATTGATGAAATCGATACTTCAAAACTTAATGATGATGAAATCTCTTCATTTAGAAATGATAAACTAGGATTTGTTTTTCAAACTTCAAATCTTCTAGCAGATCTAACTGTTTTAGAGAATGTAATGCTTCCTAGAAATATACAGAGAACACAAAACGAAGCAGAGTCTGATGCGAAGGAGCTGTTAGGATCTATAGGACTCCAAGATCAACTAAATAAGCGTGCAAATAAAATTTCTGGCGGTCAAGCTCAAAGAGTAGCAATCGCAAGAGGTTTGATAAATAATCCATCTATTGTTCTTGCTGATGAACCAACTGGAAATCTAGATTCTATCACTGCCAAAACCATAATACAACTTATGAAATCTATGGCTAGAAAACTAAATCAAACATTCATCATAGTTACACACGAAAGAGAACAATTTGGTGACGTAGATCGAGTAATCACGATCATAGATGGTCGTGCAATTGATAGTGAGGAACCAAAGCCAATGGAGGTCACAACATGATTAAATTTTCATTATTTGCATTAATTGTCGTACTAGTAATTTCACAATTATTCATTCTAGATGTGTTTGCTCAAGTCAGTACTAGCGGTTCACCATTTGAACGAAAATTTGGTGATGTAAAATATCTCGATGCATTTTTTGGCATACCTGATGAAAAAATGGAAGTAGATCCGGGTGATAGAAATGTACCATTTACTGTAGTATTGGCGAACGTAGGAACACAGGATATCACAGGAATTAGAGGACAACTTTCATTGCCATTTGGTTTTAGTTCAGCAGACGGAGCTGGTTCTTTAATTCTGGCTGACAGCGATTCTAGTTCACTTGCTGGTGATATCTTTACCCTGACATTTTTTGTCAATATTGGTGATGATCTTAAAATTAAACAATATCCGGGCTCGGCTAAGGTTGACTATTCTAGATTAAGAGAATCTGGAGTCAGAAATGCATTTTTTGATTTTAATTTCAAAGTAACTGGTGATAGTATCATTAACATGCGTGCACTTGATCCATTTTTGACTTCTTTACAAACAAAT
>JAEHKQ010000097.1 GCA_016838795.1 Nitrosopumilales archaeon | reverse complement strand
AATGAAAAAAATTCTCGATGGAATGATTGAAACGATGAATTCCGTTGGTCCTCCTCGAATGACAGTCTTAAACGAGCTTCACGAAGCAGAAACAGAAGGTCCATTCAGTATTTTGATTGGAACAATCCTTTCAGCAAGAACTAAAGATGAAAGCACCACCAAGGTTGTAAAAAAATTATTTTCAAGGTATAGAATGCCAAAAGCACTTGCAAACGCTAAAGTTCGTGATGTAGAGAAGCTAATCAAATCAATTGGATTCTATCATGTCAAAGCTAAAAGAATAATTGAAGTGGCACGAATAATACATTCACAATACAAGGGAAAGGTACCAGAAAATTTTGAAAAGCTAATTGAGCTTCCTGGTGTTGGAAGAAAGACAGCAAACTGTGTTCTGGTATACGCTTTCGACAAGCCTGCCATTCCAGTTGATACTCACGTTCATAGAATCTCAAACAGATTAGGTCTTGTAGACACAAAAACTCCCGAAGAGACCGAATTTGAACTGATGAAAAAAATTCCAAAAAAGTATTGGCTTCAAATTAATGATACATTTGTGATGTATGGCCAAAATATCTGCAAACCAATCTCTCCTCGTTGTGATGTCTGCAAGATAAGACAAATCTGTAAGTACTACAAGACTATGAAGAACGCTTCTTAGTCAAAAACAAGATTCCAGCTATCACACCAACTGCTGCTGTAATATAGAATGGAAATAAATGAAACAGGTTTTGAGCAGGATCGCCAGAAATAAGTTCGAATTTTAGATTCCCAGAGTTAACAGCAGGTGGATCAGTAGAAGATTCCATTCCATGAACAGAGTAGGAATCAATTGCAAATACACCAATATCTAGATTTGAAACAACAATTCTATTTCCGTTGTTAATCGTCATTCCTGATTGGTCCGTATAAGCGATAATGGCTTTAGCTGCTGGAGTCCAACCGCGTTCCAGCAGGGCTTGAATAACAACATATCCAATATCAGGCAACTGAGCTGCTATCCAAAATTTATGATCAGGTAGGCTTCCCATGCCAATCTCTATGAACGTTTCAGGTCCTGAAACATCATAGAATCGCAATACAGCATTACCATCTGGATTTGCATACATCAAATCATTCTCTAGAGTGATCTGCCAACTAATTTCGTGTACAACATCGAACTCCATTATTACAGTATCACGTGCAACTCTATTGAAATCATAGTAAGGAATTTCTTCGTTGTAAACAATTAGTGATGGATTTTTAGATTGAGCAAATGCTGGATTGAATAGAATGATT
>JAEHKQ010000096.1 GCA_016838795.1 Nitrosopumilales archaeon | reverse complement strand
GGCGGGTGTGGATGCTTTTGTCGTTCCTGAGGGAGATGCCAAAATTAGCTTTTTTATAGAATCGTTATTTGATGCATATTCTACCGTGACTTGCCCCCCTAAAGATGAGCCAATTAGCATTGGTCTTTCTATTTGAATCTCTTGGAGAAATTTTCCTAGAAAATCTGAAAAGAATTCTGGAGTATAATCAACTAGTGGTTTGTCACTATATCCAAAACCGATCAAATCCGGTACTATTACTCTATAATGCTTTTCAAAAAGAGGAATGACATATTCCCACCGTTCTGCTGATGCACCTAAACCGTGAACTAGGACAAGGGGTTCTCCGGATCCTGTTTCCAAATAGCGAATTTTATTTTCGTCTATCTTGACGAACTTTTCTTGCAATTATTAAGCGACGATTAAATTTAGTAGATAAATTTTTCCGTTTTTGATCGCGCGCTTTTGGGTTAATTTTAGGTAAATAATGAGGTATCAAAATCTAGATTAATCCCTGTTTCTCAAAGTATCTCTGATGGTATTCCTCAGCCTTGAAAAATTCCTTTGCTGGAGTAATTTCGGTGACGACCTTTTTTTCCGGCATGGATTCCTGAAGATTTTTCATGGATTCCTTGGCAGCCTTTTCCTGTTCCGCATCATGAAAAAATATTGCAGAACGATATTGCGTCCCAACGTCTGGGCCTTGTCTATTCAAAGTGGTAGGATTATGGTTCTCCCAAAAAACTTTGAGCAGCTCATCATATGAAACCTGTTTCGGATCATATTCCACTTGAACAGCCTCAGCATGTCCCGTTCTATCGGTGCAGACGTCTTGATAACTTGGATTTGGCATCGCCCCACCCGTATAACCAGATGTTGCAGAGCTCACTCCTTTGACCTTCCGAAACAAGTCCTCAACGTGCCAAAAGCATCCAGCTGCAAAGGTCGCCTTCATTGAAATCATTAGAGATATAATCAAATTAAAAGCATGCCACTCTGGAAGGAATATTCCAGCCAATTAGTAATTTTTTGCACCTAGGGAAAAGATCTTTTCCATCCTCTTAATATGATAAAATCCTGTAGATACCAGTATACAGATGTATACGAAACTAGCTCTAGCATTAGCTGTATCATTAATCCTAGGTTTTACCATTCCATCAGCTTTAGCCCATACCTATGATGATTCCAAAATCAAAACGGTAGACGATATTGTAGATTATTGCGAGTTCTATTATGATGAGTACAAACGCCTTGGAGAAAGGACTCTGTACCTCCAACACAACTATGAGCCAAAGCTGAGATTTTGTTTAAAACTGTACTCCCATATTGTTTGGCCAACCGAACATCCAGATCGAACTAGAATTCTCGTTTCAGAAATTACAAAAATGCTTGGCAGCTCAGGATACGTCAAGGAGAGACATCTGGCAGGATTTGCAACATTTCCAGACTGGATCAAAACTGACGCAAAGTTGTGGGTTTCTAAACAAATCACTGACAGTCGTTTTGCATATGGAATTCGAGCTATCATCAATGCCGAAATTATCAGCCCACCAATAATTCACCCAATGGAGAACAGGTTCTGCAATGATGTGATTTGTGTTGAAAAAGCAGATTTTGTAAAGTATGCGGTTTCAGATAATTATCATAAAGATACAGTTATTGAAAAATACACAGTATCTCAAGTTTCATTGACTCAGGTCAAAGTTGATTTTGAAAGAACGTCGCAAGAGGGTAGAGAAAATATCGAAATCACTATAGACCAAGGGGGATCACTCTACGATATTTTGAGAACTTTTGATGATGACACCATTCAATGTCATCTTGGTAGTACGCTGGTCAAGGTATATGGTGTTCCAGAATGTCAGGACAACGATTCTGGTAGAGTAACACAGCCAAAGAGTTCTCATGCCCCACACAAGTTTGTCTATCCGGTCCCAATTGAAATTGGTGACAAGCTTGATGGAACCAATGGTGAGCTAACAGTAACTCATGAAGTTTTGACATCATTCAAGCATCTGCAAAGAGATGCATTTGTTGCAAGAGACTCTACTGGCAAATATTCTGAGATAATCGATGCAGAAACTGGTTTAATTCTATCATCTAAATTTGAAGATATTATAGTAGTTCCAGTCTGGGAAAAAACCGAATTAATTGATACCAACATCTTTGAAAAACAGGTCGGCATCCAATTGGGAGAGTTGGTAATTCCGGAATGGTGGAAGAAAAACACGTCATGGGTTTTAGATGGTTTGATCACAGAAGCTGATTATCTCAAGGCTTTGGAATATCTAATTGGTAAACAGATAATTCGAGTTTAATCACTCTATTCCACTAAAAATTTCAACGACATGAGCTGCCAGTATTTCTATGTTGGCAGAGGGTTCTGCAGAAATCAACAGAGTGATTCGACTAACGGGGAATGGAAAGCTGATCAAAACTGCCTTGTCTCGCCTAGCAGCTAGATAGTTAATTGGCCCAAGGCTCTGATCAAACTCTTTTCTGATGGAGGTCTTGGAAACAAATTCCATAAATGATTTCAGTTTAACCGCGTCTCCTTCCAGAGGAGTTAGTCCTGGTTTAAATCCGCCAGAAATTATTTCGCCTTTCTCATCAAGTATTCCGGCAAATCGAATGGTATCTTCTTCAAAAAGTCTCTTACATTTTTCATCATAAATTTCTGAATGTATGTTTGACAATTTTATGAGATTTCACTTTAGGAAAATAAAAACCTAGTCAAACGAAACTACACACCAAAGGAAGGCTTTCCATCACACTTAGGACATTTCAATCCGTTAGTTTTCAAACCACACTTTTTACAGCGCTGTTCAAATGAAACAGCAGCGTATGATGGAGTTCTCATTAGTTTAACAATCAAAGCTATCACAATCAAAACACCGACAACAATTCCGATCCAAGCAAGAACCATACAGAATATTATTCATTGTCACTTATAATGACTCGTATTGGTGTTACGGAAGTTCAGCTTCTTCAACACAATAATGATGAACCCAATTTCCCTCATCATCCTTTGAGATTTCCTTTCCAGGTTTAATCACGTCACCACAAGAAACACAAGATGTTGTAAATTTCGCTTTCATAGAACTATTATGGCATTAATTCTAAAAAGGTCTTGGATTGAATTTGTGTTAACCATTAGTTAGCTAAAAGAAGAAAAAATTGGAAAAAGAGTTTTCCCCGATTATCGGAAGGAACGAACTCTACGAATTACCTTGTTGTGATCAAATGATGCCGTTGTACTAACAAACAGAAGGTTGTTTCTACCTGCTGGCATTGTAATGCGTTTTATTTTCGCATATTCAGCAACAACATACTTGCATGAACCTAGTTTTCGTGCCAAGGATTTTCTGCCTTTCCACGCTTTTGCAGCATTTCGCAAAGATGCTCTACTTTCGCTGGCAGACAAGACATTCTTTACTCGTTTTGCATGTGCGGTATATACAACACTGCCGTTCATATTACAAATAGTCACAACTCGAATAGAAGGACTAATTCCCAAAATTCGGTTTACTGCAGATTTAACTTCCATGGCGTACGATCTATCATGTCTATGATAAAGGTTTCCGATCAAAATCGACAGTTCAAAAATTTTTTGTGGTGAGATAGATCATCTAATAGAAAGCAATCAGTTTTTTGATCCCAATGATTCCATGGATGTCTAATTTGTCGGTTAGTGACTAACTAGTGGCCTTTTCGTGGACTACTTCAATATCGATTTGAAGTTCCTCGGCCAATCCATCCCACCATTGAGGTACCTCGTCAGACATTTTCTCTAAATTGTCAGATCGAAGGTAGTTAATAGATCTGCCGGTACGGATTTAGAATTCATCACACCACCACAAACCAATTTTGTATGAATTTGAGAATTACTTATTTGAAAAAACTAACAGTTGCAACTTGGGCCTTTGTTTTTAGAGTGAGCTTTGATCATGTGGCGTAGCATTCTTTCTGGTTCTGAAAATTCCATTCCGCATTCTTTGCAAACGGTTTCCGTTATCAGTTTCTCTTTTCTAAAGAACTTCATGTCGGCTTATCTCGAATTTCTCATTAAAAGTGTTTATGCAAATTCTTTTTGATAGTCGTGTATAGCTTTCGCTAATGTGATTCAAAAATGAATCATCGCACATAGTCTCTATGTAAATGGCTGAACCGGTGTGTTGGTCTATTAGTAAAGGCTGGCTCACCACTCGCCGAAGCTTGTGATCTACACCACCTTCCTATCAACGCAGTCTTCTACTGCCGACCTTCATCTAACGAAAGGATGTCTTGTCTCGGGATGGGATTCGTGCTTAGATGCTTTCAGCACTTAGCCCAAATGGCTTAGCTGCCCGGCCTGCCTTGTCAGACAACCGGTAGACCAGTGGCCACGCTGCTCTGTTCCTCTCGTACTATGAGCAACTTCCCCTCAGACATCCACACTTCCATCAGGCAGAGACCGACCTGTCTCACGACGGTCTAAACCCAGCTCATGTTCCCTTTTAATAGGCGAGCAGCCTCACCCTTGGCCCCTGCTGCAGGACCAGGATAGGAAAAGCCGACATCGAGGTACCAAACCGCGGGGTCGATAGGAGCTCTCGCCCGCGACGAGCCTGTTATCCCTGGGGTAATTTTTCTGTCACCTCCGGGCCCCAATAGTGGGCACACGAAGGATCGCTAAGCCCGACTTTCGTCTCTGAATTCCGTGCGTTTGGAAATCCAGTCAGTCTAGTTTTTGGCTTTGCCCTCTTCAGCGGATTTCTGACCCGCTTGAACTAAACTTTGGGCCCCTTTGATATCTTTTCAAAGGGGTGCCGCCCCAGCCGAACTGCCCACCAGCACATGTTTCTGGTCTTCACCAGATAAGTGGTACTACAAAGAGAGTCTGGTGTTACATCGGCGCTTCTTAACATCCCGGAGAACGTTAAGCATAGCTCCCAGATACTCTGTGCAATCTTTACTATACCACAAGTACAAGCTGCAGTAAAACTCCACGGGGTCTTCTCTCCCCGATGGAAGATGATGGACTGTTCGTCCACCTTATGTGGCTTCACCGGGTTGTAGGCGGGGACAGTGGGGCTCTCGTTGTTCCATTCATGCGCGTCGGAACTTACCCGACAAGGCATTTGGCTACCTTAAGAGAGTCAGAGTTACTCCCGGCGTTAACTGGCCCTTAGCTCAGTTGAACCCAAGTTTTAGGTACCAGCACCGGCCAGGATTCAGCGACTATACAAATCCTTTCGGACTAGCAGTCACCTGTGTTTTTATTAAACAGTCGGGACCCCCTTGTCATTGCAACCTGCTATCCCCATTCCTCATGAAGACAGCAGGCATCCCTTATACCGAAGCTACAGGACTAATTTGCCGAATTCCCTCGCCATACGGTATACCCGTAGCACCTTAGATT
>JAEHKQ010000095.1 GCA_016838795.1 Nitrosopumilales archaeon | reverse complement strand
TACTTCTCTGAAACATCGTCTACATATCATCAAATTGTATTTTTGAATTACAGCTGTATAATCTCCACAACGCTTACACCAACGTGAACCTCGTCCAAAATCATGTTTTTTCCTTCCTGTAAATTCGTAGGATCTATTTTTGACCAATTATATCACTTGAACCCCAAATTCTTCAGTCAGGAAGTCTTGCGCTTCTTTTTTTGTAATGATATGTGATTTACCTACCTTTGCTTTGTGTTTACTCCTGACTCTGATGTTGTACCCTGGTCTTGAAAGTATAACAGCGATATCTAGTCCAAGGATGCCAATTTGTGGATCATATTTAACACCAGGAATGTCAATGTGTTCTTTCATTCCAAATGAATAGTTTCCAAAATTATCAAATGACTTTGCTTTTGCTTGATTACCTTTAGCTTCAAAAAGACGTTTCAATAATGCTTTAGCTTCATCATTTCTTATTGTTACTGCTGCACCTATTGGTTCTCCTTTTCTAACTCCCCAATCTCTGTAGGTCTCTTTTGCATTTCGAGAAGATGGTTTTTTTCCAGAAATTTGTTGAAGTGCATTCTTTGCAACTTCAACAGCTTCTCCTGATTTGCCTACACCCATATTCAAAACAATTTTTTCAAGATAAATTTTTTTCATATTATTTTTAGTTTGTTGTGACATTTTATATTCCAATCTCTATGATTGGTTTATCTTTACCAACAACCATTATCATTTCAGTTGGGATTTCGATCTTCCTTTCACCTAATGCAAGTAAAACACGTTTTGGTAAACTGTATGTTCCTTGTTCTGTTTTTTCTACTGTTCCCACCTGGCCAGCATTAACTCCTTTGATAACAATCACTTGACATCCTTGCTCTAATTTTATAACTTTAAGAATTTTTTGTTTGGGAATTTCTATTAAACAAGAATCCCCAACTTTTACATCAATATCTGAAATCACAGTTCGGCCATCATGAAAACCAATTTGTGTTTTAGCATTTTTAATTGATGTTTTACTACTAACTTTAGAAATCTTTTTTGTTTTTTCAGATTTGTTAATTTTAATGGGTTTGAGAATATGTCCTTTTTGTGGAACAAGTCGATAAATATCTGACACCCCTTCTAATTCAACTACATCCATCAAACCAATAGAATGGTGAAGAGACTTACGTTTGATGCCATCCACAAGAACTTTACCAGCATAAATTGCTGATTTTGCCTCTCGTAACGTTTTTACAATTTTTAAAACATCACGTAAAAGAACTGCAGTAGGAATTGAATAATTCTTTGGGTGGGAACCTGGCCTTACTGTTATTACAAATCTTTTATTCTTTCTTGAAATATTCCAAAACAGAGGTGCCATTTGTCGCTTCAGTTTTTTGCTACCAGCAATACTTACCAACTTTAATCATCTATTCCCTTTTTCTTTCGCTGATTTTGGTTTAGTTTTTGGCTTTGTTTCAGATTTAGTCTTAGATTTTAACAATTTTTTAGAAATCTTTTTTGTTTCCTCTTTAGGTGTTTCTTTTGGTTTATCTTTCTTAACTTCTTTTTTTGGCTTGTCCTCTTTTGGCGGTTCTGGTTTAGCTCCTTTTGGTGTTTCTTTTGGTTTTTTACCCTCTAATTTTGTCTTACGCCAATGGTCATCTAGGTTCAAATTAGTGATTACCACATTAGTAGAACGAATTAAAACATCAAATTTTTCTCCTTTACTTTTTTCTTTTTTCACCCCCTCTATTGCAACGCTGTTATCTGCTATGGAAACTTTGGATATTTTTCCATCAACGCCACGATATTCTCCACGCATTACTTTTACTGTATCACCTAAAACAACGCGCATTGATCTTTTTCCATATCTTTTTTGAAGATCTTTTGATAGTGGACTACCAAGCTGTTTACTTCTAGTTGCCATTGTAGCACGATAAATTTGGTAGTTTCGAACTTTAGTTGGTTTCATGTTATACTACCATTGATGCTAAGTTTGCCAATCTTGGCCATTTTTCTGAGGCTTCTGCAGAAACAGGTCCTTTAATGTCGGTACCTTTCATCTCCCCTTCAGGTGTTACGAGTACTGCTGCATTATCTTCAAATGTAACTCTGACTCCATTTAATCTTCTAATAGGATATTTTTGTCTAATTATAACTGCACCATGAACCTGCTTTCTTAATTCGGCAGGTCCTTTTTTTACAACCACGTTAACAAAATCACCAACTGCAGCTGCTGGCAGTCTTGAAACACGTGTTTTTATTTTGTGTACCATTATAATTTCTAAGATTTTTGCGCCAGAATTATCTGCACAAATTATTTGTGCGCCAACTGGTAACACTCGAGTTACATACGGTCTGAATTCTTCGACTCCTTTGGCTTTTCCTCTACTTCGTCCTTGTGACATTACTTCTTAACCTCTACAACTACATATGCAACAGCTTTAGAAATTGGTCTGCATTCGGCCGCAACAACATGATCCCCTTCTTGTACTTCGATACACTCAGGTAAATGAGCATGAATAATGCTTTTACCACGTGCGTATCGTCTAAATTTACTGAAATAAATGTGAGTTGCTTTTTGTAACGTTACTGTCTGTTTAGCCTTTGTGCTTGAAACGTTACCATCAAATAATTTACCTCTTACAGCTAGTTTTCCATGAAAAGGACAATGTGAATCAGAACATTCCTTTTTTGGCGGTTCTACTTTTAATCCAATATTATTTGTCAAAACTTTATCCTCACTCTGTCAAAAGGTCTCTTACAAAGTGATGAACCAAATAAAATTATATCATCATTTTGAATAGAAAATTTCCACTTATTATGATTTTTAGGAATTTTTTTGTATCCAATCGATGTATCTATTACGAACATTGATTTCGTTTCATCGATAATTGTTCCCTTCAATCCAAGAATTTCTTTATTTGAAGAATCAATAATCTCAGTTTTTAATCCAATTAACTCATGTGAAATAATATTTTCTTTGGTAATCATTGTTTTTTCATCTCATTAAGTCTTGTTAGGATTCTTGCGATATCACGTTTTAATGGATTCATTTTTCCACTTTCTTTACGTAATGTGCCCTTGGCAGCTTCTGTTTTTAATTTACTGAGTTCAGATCGTGCTTGTTGTAATCTATCTTTAAGATCATTTCCATTTAATTCTCTGACTGTTTTCATTTTAATTCGTGCCATTACTTTAACTCCTCTTCCTCTTTTTCTAATGTTTCCAATCCTTTCATTTTTTCTTCTTCAATAGCAATTTGTTCAGTTTCTGTTTTAGCTTTGGAGTCTTCAGTTTTTTCATCTTTTGATTCTCCGCTATCAGCATCTACTTCTTGCTTTGCATCAACTTTCTTGGTTTTTACTTCCTTCAATTCAAATTCAGGAACCACTTTCTCTTTTCTTGCTATTCTTATTTTTATGCCAATCAACCCCATCGCTGTTTTGACATGGGCAATGTCTTCGGCCACAATAATGTCCGCATGATGTCCTGCTCTTGGAAGTATTCCAGCAGTATGTTTTTCAAATGCTGAACGATCTCCTCTTAATTTTCCTGAAATTGTAATTTGGACCCCCATAGCACCATTATTCATTATTTGTTGTAAAGTCCACATAGTTGCACGTCTAAAGGCAGTACCGCGTTCAATATGTGAAGCCATTCTGTTGCACATGACATTTGGTGATAGTTCTGGTTTTGGAATCTCAATAACTGATATCTGTGGATTCTTTAAACCAAATTCTTCACCTAGTTTTTCTGTCAACTCCCTAATGCTTGTGCCTTTTCTACCTATGACAATTCCTGGTCGTGTAACATGTAATGCAACTCTGGTTCCAGTTGGAGTTTTTGAAATTTCTGCATGTGAAAAACCTGCGTCTTTGATTTTTTCTCTTA
>JAEHKQ010000094.1 GCA_016838795.1 Nitrosopumilales archaeon | reverse complement strand
GGATATTTATTTAGACGAGAATGATTCTTTCATTGCCTACTTTGCAAAATCGCTACCAAAAAAAATCAAAAAGAAATTTCTTCGTTAATCAAAAATAAGAAAAAAGAGTGTGAAGAGAAACCGTCTATAAAGCGGCGTCTTCTGCCCAACCTTTTATGAATACTCCGTCCTTGTGAAGAGGTACAGGCTGTCCTGCAGTGTAATTCATTGGTCTCATCCAGAATATTGATTTTGTTGGACAAACTCCAATGCATGCTCCATCAGAGATGCATCTTTCTGGATAAAAGACAAATGCTTTACCTCTCTTCCAACCTTCAACAGGTTTTACACGAAGTACATCTGGGCCAAGAGTTGTACAGATTTCTACACAAAGTGCGCAACCGATACATCTCTGCTCATCTATGTCTGGAAGAATTGCTATTGGCATTCTATTTCAAAATTTATAGTGCTTGGTTTCTATTTAAACCATAATAGAATTTCATAACAGGGTTATGATTTTTGGCGATCACTGGCATTATAATGGTGTAATTTTTGATTAGTTATAGCTAAGAAACAAGATATCAAGACATTTCAAACAAAACTGTCGATGAAGAAATCTCATTAAATCTGATTAATTAGCCATGAAGTATTTAGTAAGATAATTCATTAACAAAGTATGAGATAGAAAACCACCAAATGAGTAAATTCATAGAAAAAATTTTAAAAAAAATTTAAGAAAAAACAAAAAATAACGTGATGTTCACGCTTACTTCGGCTTTCTAAATGCGTCGACTTGGCCAGAAGTTATCCAGTCAAGTAGTTCTGCTGCACTTGGATTAAGTTCTGGCTTTTTATTCATCATGTTTGCAACCCAAAGCCAGTTAATCTGATTGAGAAGGACTGTGTTAGACTCATCACCAGCACGAACTTTCGATAAGAGAGCTTGATCTTGTGTTTTTGCCCATTCATCATAGGATCTTCCCATGCAGATCCGATCTTAGCCTGCACTAATTAAAGCTTTTGAAGATTATCCATAATTGCGAATGATAATCTGTATTGACAAAGTTTTAAGGTAGATCTTAAATCAGTTGACTCCTTGAAAGTTAAAGTCCTTGGTGCTTCCCATGAAGTTGGTCGATCTGGTTTTATTGTAAGTTGTGATGGAACTAATTTTTTGTTAGATTATGGAATTATGTTTGGAAAACGTGGAGCACCTCCACAATATCCTTTGCATGTAAAACCAAAGGATGTAGATTCTGTAATAATTACTCATGCTCATTTAGATCATTCCGGAAATGTGCCATCACTTTTTGTTAGTAGAAATACTGATGTTTTTGCAACACCTCCAACTTTTGATTTGAGTCAGTTATTGATTGAAGATATGCTAAAAATCGAAAAGGGTGTACACCAATTTGATCTGCCTGAAATAAACAATATGATGCGAAATGCAAAAGAAGTAGGATATAAACAAAAAATTTCCCGAAGCAATGCATCGTTTGAGTTACGTGAATCGGGTCATGTATTAGGTGGAAGTACAGTAATAGTTGAATCAGAAAATAAGCGTCTTTTCTATACTGGTGACATTAATCCTAGGGGTTCACGAATGTTAAGAAAAGCTGATTTAGATATTGGTGAAATTGATTTACTCATTACTGAAAGCACCTACTCTCAAATCGAACAAATGCCAAGAAAAGAGACTGAAGAAGGATTAATTGAGTTTGCCAATGAGGTTGTTGATAGAAAAGGAGTTTTGTTCATACCTTCATTTTCTGTTGAACGTTCTCAAGAAATTGCTTGTGTTCTAAAAAATGCAAAATTTAAACACAAAATAATCATGGATGGTATGGCATTAAAGGTAAATGAAATAATGTTTCACTATCCTGAATATCTAAAAGATCCTAAACTATTTGCTGATTCAATTAATAGTATCATCCCAATTAGAAATCAACATGAAAGAAAAAAAGCCCTAGAGGAACCTTGTGTTGTAATTTCTCCAGCTGGAATGTTAGTTGGTGGAAATGCTGTTTATTATTTACAACAACTTGCTTTTGATAATAAAAATGGAGTTGCGTTAGTTTCATACCAAGGGGATGAAACTCCTGGTAAAAAATTACAAGAAACCGGAAAAGTTTCAACAAGAGGTCATGATATGAAGGTTTCAGCTGAAGTAAAACAATTTGAGTTTTCAGGTCATGGAGACAGAAATG
>JAEHKQ010000093.1 GCA_016838795.1 Nitrosopumilales archaeon | reverse complement strand
TATGTCGGCCAATTGATTAACAATTTGTATCAAGTTCGCTGTTTTATCATTTGTGATGTAGCATGTAGTGCCAATTGCTGTGTTATTTTCGTTAAAACCAATCTGTTTTCCAAATGCAAGAACTGCTGCCATTTGAGTTCCTCCACAAAGTAATACATTTGTAATTTCAGAAGCAGTATTTAGCATTCCTGCAACAAATGGAATCATTGGGTCACCCATATTCGAAATAATCACAAAAGGATCATCAGAATCAATTCTTTTAGATGCACTTTCAACTACTTGATTTTTTAAATCAATAGGATTTTTTGGTATGCTGGAGCTTACTTTGGCATTTAAACCAAATCCTCTCATCACAGCTAATGCTGTAGTAGTTCCTCCTGGAATACTTTCACCGATTAAAAGACAATTAGTTTGAGATCCTAAAGTTCTTCCAACAATTTTGCCATAATCAACAGCTTTAGTAACAGATGAATTATCAAGAGCAGAAACATTCGAGATGTTTTTCCCAGGTTTCAAGTTGGTTTGAATATATGATAGTTGAGGTTGAATTTTACTTCCTGCATTAATTATAACATGTGGAATACATGCTGATTCTAATGCAACTTTTGTAATAAGTGCAGGTGTTGGCTTCCCATCAGGAGTCATTGGAATTTTTTTAATGCTTTTACAAAATCCGTAATGAAGAAACTCTGCATCAGCTGCTGGGGTATATTTTATAGACTCACTATCAGCCCCAGCAATAGTGATTCCGGGGATTTCACAAGTTTCTGTATATGATATAACAAATGAAAAAAGAAAATTTTTTTTTTCAATTGTGTTAATAAATTTTTTTCCTTTTTCTATGTTACCAAATATTTCAATATCATTTACCAATTTTATGTTAACCCATCAGTTCTTCAAATTCTTGTTCAGTTCTTTTTTGCATAACAAAATTTGTTTTCTTTTCATGACCTATTGTAGATGTTGGTGTAGAACCATAATCATGGCCTGAATACATAACTAAAT
>JAEHKQ010000092.1 GCA_016838795.1 Nitrosopumilales archaeon | reverse complement strand
GGATGCATTCATCTTTTCCAATCTTTGTTTTTAATAGTCTGCCCAATATTCTATGGTCGTAGTTGTGATCAGCCATCAAGAGCACAAATGATTTTTTAAAATGATCTCTAGCTTTTAGAACTGAAATACCATTGCCTCGAGTCCATTCATCATTTTGAACGTACTGTATCTTTACATCATATTTTTTTCCATCTGAGAGATGCTCTCTGATCTTCTCACCATGATATCCTATTACAATACAAAATTCTTTAATTCCTGACTTTTTTGCAGTCAAGATCACTCGTTCTATAAGACCTAAACCAAGGAGTGATACCAACGGTTTAGTGTCACCAATGGGTCTTAGTCTTATTCCCTGACCTGCTGCTAGTATTAACGCTTTCAACTCTCACACCTCAAACAAATGTTATAACAACAAAAATTTTTGCATACTTTATTTAATTTCAATCCGATTATAAGTGTACTAATTTACCAAACAGATTATGAGATAAAACAACTTCATAACGTTACATGGCAAGATGAGAACATACTATTAGAAATTAGAAAATAACTTTCTAGAAAAACTAAGATTTGAGACACTTACAATCACAGTCAAACATACCAGCCTTTCCCATGCACTGATATGCTTTTCTTGATCACATTTGTCACACACGACCATATCTCATGTCTCGGTAACCGATTTTTATAACTTTGTTTTAAATTATGCTTCATTAAAACCAAAGAACAATGCCATTCACTAAACCAATAATTAGCATCGAGAATGTTGTTGCAACAGGAACAATTGATCAAAAACTAGATCTCAAAGATATTACAAAGAAATTTCCTGATGTACAATGGCATCCAGAACAGTTTCCAGGTGCTGTGTTTAGAATAAGAAATCCAAAGACAGCCACATTGCTTTTCAGTACGGGAAAGATGGTTTGTACTGGTGCAAAATCAGAAGAGTTGGCAAGACAGGCAGTAAAAACAGTAGTGCAAAAGTTGAGAAAAGGTGGAATTAAGATAAAGAAAGATGCGACGGTGACAATACAAAATATTGTTGCCTCAATTAACCTAAGAGGAAAAATTAGCTTAGAACAAGCTGCAAGAACATTGCCACGAAGTATGTATGAGCCAGAACAATTTCCAGGGTTAATTCATAGGATGTTAGAACCGAAAACCGTAATTCTGTTGTTTGCATCTGGCAAACTAGTATGTACAGGTGGCAAAACTGAAAAGGATGTCCATCGTGCTGTAAACAATCTTCATAGTATGCTAGAAGAAAAGAACCTCATGATTTATGACTAGATTTTCATTATTGCTTAACTAGATATTTGACTTGTGCGTAAACCTTGTAAACATATCATGGAAACTGCTTTTGTTTTGATATCCTGTGAGGTGGGAACCTCAGATACAGTAACCAAAAAGCTCCAATTGATAGACGAAGTAAAAGATGCTATTTCAGTGTGGGCGTCATTTGATGTTGTTGCTAAGGTTACCGCATCAACGAGGGATGTAATAAGAAAAAAGATCAGAACTACAGATAACATTAGAACAACAATGAGTCTAATGGTAACTGAAAACCAAACATG
>JAEHKQ010000091.1 GCA_016838795.1 Nitrosopumilales archaeon | reverse complement strand
AGGATCCTGCACTAATTGGGATTACAATAATGTTATTGCTTTATGGCTCAGGAAAGTTCGGTTTGGATTATCGAATTTCAAAAAGCAAGGATGCCGAAGTCCAAGCGACTTGAGATAATTTCTATTTTTTTCATTAATATTTGATAGAAACTGTTAACGAATCTTTTCAAGAATCGGACACAGGAAAAACTTAACTCTCTTAGGAACTAACATAGTACATTGCTATTCGTAACTTTAACTAAATTCAAAAAGAAAGCAGAGGCAGTTGCAGAGTTTGGCAATCAATTGCTTAAGAATTTGCCAGATGGTGTAAAAATTAGAGAAATCATTTGGACACTAGGTCAGTACGATTCTGTTATGATTATTGAGGCTCCAAGTGAAAAAGAAATCTTTGATATGTTCCTTCATCATGGAGAACTAGAATACATTGAGACGCAAACCTTGGTAGGAATGAAGAGAGAAGAAGCGCTGAAACATTTACTATGAAAAGCTCTAGTTGATTATCGGCAAACTTGATTGAACAGAAAAACCAGTCTTATCATCAAAAGGCATTGTAATTATTAACATTTGATACGAACTGTAAACAAACTTCAGTATATCTGCATAGTACAAACTAGATGTTCATCTGATTTTGCCTGTAGAGTCCTAGTTGTCTATGCTTACGAAGGATGTTGTGCTACCCAGTCAACGATTTTCATGATATCGCCAATGTATTCAGGTCTATCCCCTTCAACATGCACATATAGGAGATGATTATTTCTCAATGGAACAGTGATTATCTTTAACTTCTCGTAATCTACTATTGCATACCTTCCTCTTCCAATCTTTGCAGAAAGTTTATCACGCCACTCCCAATTCTCGCACGCTCTTTTTAGCGCAGCTTTTGTGTCCTCCAGTGTCATAATACTTTGAATATCATTGCGACGTGAATTCCAAAGTATTTTTCCCTCATCATCACAGATACTAGCATATCTGACGTTTTTGTTTGCTTCTAAAATCATGCTTACTAGTTTGCCCTCATTATCCATCTCTTCCATGATTGATAATGGTATTACTTTTAGAAAAATGTATTGTCATTAGAAATTCCTTTTTAATTCAAATTTCAATTGATACGAACGGTTAACTCAGTTTTTTGATCATCATTAAATAACTTTATGACGTAAGAAAAGTATGGGCTTGGTGGCGTAATAATTTGGGAATGGCATGTAATGGTGTTTGTCATAGGTACAAAGCTTCTAAACCTCTTGGCTTAAGTCGTTATTTGTTAGGTCAAAAGCGATGTAATTTTTGTGATATCTTCATTAATTGGGATGGCTTGCATTGTCCTTGTTGTAATATAAGACTAAGGCATCATCCTCGAAATAGAATTTACAAGGAAAAACTTTTGCAAGCAAGGGCTAAAAATTGAAAAAAGGGTTTTGTCTAATTTTACAGCTTAGACATTGATTTTCTAGTTTGCTATTTCAGCACTGATAGTACTTGGATCATCAGCCTGAATTAGGACTGGGACATAGGTATGCGAGCCTGCAAATAGGTTTGGTATTTGTGCTTCTTTTTGTGAAATGTCAGAACTCACTTGTAATAGTTCCTCTTGTAGATCTTCATTTCCAGCATATACGGTGAAAACCACTTTGTACATATTTTCACCTAATGCAGAAATACTAAATTGCTCTACGTAAGGGCCTTCTGGATTCGTTTCTTTTACTTTCTTGATTACTGTTTTGTCATCAATTTCCGAACATAGTTTGTCGCCACATACTATGTGCTTGGTTTTATCACCAAAAGCTACTACATTGCCTCCAGGATGTCCTTTGGCTTGTGCAGTGTCGGCTACTGCATAGTCTATTGTTAATGGAACCGTTAGTAGAGGCAATAGTGCCAGTAATCCAATATACTTTATTTTTTGATTCATGGTATTATAATTGGTAAAACGTAGTTATCATCAGCTAAACACCAATTGATATTTTTCAATATCTTTTCTTAGCTGACATTATCCCTCCTATACATTAAGAGAGGCTATGAATAAAACACTAAAATTCATAGGATTGCTCGCAATCTTGCCACTCGCATTGGTGGCACTAACACCAGACCTTATTGGTGAAGCTGATGCTGCATCTCCTCAACGAAATGATGCCAACATCAACAACGCTGATGACCAAAATGAGTCCCAGCCAGTAAGATTCAATGGAAGCACCAATGAGCAGAGAGACACTTCTACCGAGAACGT
>JAEHKQ010000090.1 GCA_016838795.1 Nitrosopumilales archaeon | reverse complement strand
TTTGATTTTTTTTCTCTTAAAGTTTAAATGGATTTTAGCAAGGTAGTTTGCTGGGCTCATAGTCCAGATCGGTTATGACGTCGCCCTTACACGGCGAAGATCCGGGGTTCAAATCCCCGTGGGCCCATATACTTTCATGGGGATAAAATAGGACGCAGTATATATAGAAACATTGGAAATTACGCTAGAAAAGATAAACACTCGAACCGATCCGTATCTTCAAATTATTCGTTGACAATTCCAGAGATAGAGTCATATCGTGCCAATGGCATAGTAGTAGTACATCCTGGTCAATAGTAGATGTGTAAAATGTATCAAGACTACGAACTAGGTTTAAGATTGTGTTGTCATAAAAGTTCAGGTGTTACCATCCATGCAACTTCCCAGCCATGGTCAGTTTTTTCTAAACAAACAATTCCTCCTTGTTTGAAAGATATAACGGGTTTTTCCTGATTTTGCGTCAACAATTGCGATGCAAGTTTTGCAAGGTGTGGTAGGTGGCCCACAAGCATTACATCTTCAGATTCTTTATCCAATCTTTGAGTCCATATTGTAGGATCTGCCAAAGGCTCAAATGCATCACCATTTATGACCTCGGCTTTTAATGATTTTGCAAGGATTTCTGCAGTTTGTTGGGCTCGTAGTTTGCTACTGTGCAAAACCTTCTTGATGTTTAGCTGCGGAAGAAACTTTACTATTTTTATGATGTCATTTTTTCCTTCATTCGATAACGGTCTATCAGGATCTTCTTCTTTGGATTTTGGCTTGGCATGTTGTACTAGATATACCTTCATCAGTTTTGCATCATGCACTAGAGTTTACTTCAATATATTGTCTATCGATGAATATTTGATATGAATTGTTAGCAAGAGTGGGAATTAATTCTATAATGCCTACTTTGAAGTTATTAATATCTCAGAGCAATTCTAATGCTTCTTCTCGTTTGATTGCAACGAGTGTTTGTGTTTGTGCTACATCGCCTACACTTATTCCAAGCTTTACGGCTTCTTTCTCACTAGGAGCTTCATAAATCCAGACAGAATCAAATCTACCAAGTGTCCAATAGGTACCTATCATTTTTACACCTGTTGGTAGATTCTGCATAACTTTATTCCCAACCTCTACGACATCTTTTGCCTTTTTTCTAAATTTTATCAAAGTTATGAATATCATTGATAGTACATAGTTTGAAATGGTATTTACGAATTTTGTTAATCTAATCTGCATTTGATACGAACTGTAAATTACTTAATTATCTGATTTAATAAAAGATGGCATGAAAAAATTTCTATTTCTAGTATTTGGATTCGTAATTCTTTCCTCAAGTGTTATTGTTGTAGAGGGTGCCTCTATTAACACAACAATTACTTCAGTGTCAATTTGGGATATGGTTGTTTTTAGAGGAGAAGGATTTCATCGCTTGCATAATGTAGAAATCACTATTTATCAGCAAGACGTGGTAATATCAAAGCTGTTAACAAAAACTACCGATAGAGGAGATCTCTTTATGCCGTTAATTGTTACTGATCTTTCCACTGGAGAATATGATGTGTTGGCAACAGATAAAATACACACTGCAACTACAAGTTTTAACATTTGATACAACTGTTAAACGAAATACCAAAGAATTTACAAATCTGAGTTTTCGTTATAGAGACTTGAAATATGATACTTGTGTAATTGTACTATGGCAACAGCGTATGTACTAATTAATTGTGATTTGGGTTATGAGGAACAAATCATTGAAGAGCTGAAACATATTTCAGATGTAAAGGAGGTCAACGGAGTTTTTGGTGCCTATGACATTCTTGCCAAAGTTGAATCGGATCAAATCCGTACTCTAAGAGAAACACTAATGTGAAAAATTCGAAAAATAGACAAGGTGAGGTCGACTCTAACGCTGATGGGAATAGAAGGTTAGGAATAATAATAATTAACATTTGATACGAACTAAGCTACCACTTGACTGTTAGCTAACAATCAGTCCAATGATCTCATTTTATCTTTGAACGTCCTAGCTCAGGTTTGCGGGAGGTTTGTATAAAATTAAATGAAAAAGACTATTTGCACTTTCTATCCGAGGCTAATGAACATGGAGAGAATGTTAAAGAACTTCTATATGAGATTGTAAATTACTACATTCTAGTTAACAAAAAACGCCTTAAAGTCAGATTCAGACCAAGCCAGCTAAAGAAGGTTAAATCATGAAAAAATGTCATCTTGACCGTATACTAAGAAACTCCAAGAATACAGACCCACTACTTTATCGACACATCATTCTCAAGCAAAAAGATACGAATCCTTAGATGATTTAATTTTGGATTTTAATGACGAAATTAATGAATTGAGGAGAAAGCAGAAGAGAATGTATAGTTATTATTGTGATTAATGCTGAAAACTAATCTCTAACCACAGTTTGCGAGTTAAATCAGATCTTGTTTACTTACTTTTTCTCTGTTTTTCTTTTGATACTACACATGTACCAGATGCCTTTGCTACAAGAATTGGTGGGTTTAAGACATCACAAGCACTTTCATTTACATGATCTTGAATCGAAGCAATTACCTTGTATGCTTCGAAGATCATTTTTCTACTAGTACTGCCTACCTTGGTAATCTTTCCCGTCACCTCAATGAAATCCCCGCTATGAACTGGTACAAGAAATTCAACTTGATCATATGCTCGAAGTAGACCTTCATCCCCATCATAACGAATAGTTAATTCGGTAGCCAAGTCGCCAAATAGATTAAGAATCCGTGCACCATCGACCAGTTTTCCAGCATAATGGGCATCACGAGAACTCATACGGAGTCGCAGTTTGGCTTCTGGAAACGAATTAGTCATGTCTTAAAATCCAATTAGTATAATGAAAGTTTTTTCATTTACATTTGATAGAAACTGTTAATAGACAGTTTTAAGAAAATGTTAACTCTGAATTATTTTTTGGGAAGGATGAGAATTGAAAAATAATCAGGGAGTTATCGCAACTAAACGTAAGGGTGCGCCACTACCACCTTTAATCTTCATTGGTAATGCAATAACAAAACTACCAGTGGCTGGTAATTGATCCAAATTTGCAACATTTTCAAAAAAAGGGATGTTCTTAGCGCAGAGAATGCGGTGTGTTTCGAAAAATTCTGATTTCCCGTAGTCTATACTTTGAGTATCTAATCCAATTGCATTTATTTTACGATTTTCAACCAACCATTTTGCAGCATCAGGATGCAATCCTGGAAAGTGTAAATCAGTTAGAGCATCCTTTCCTGTTTTATCTGTCCCAAGATACTTGAGGCGGTCAGGCCAGTATTTTCCATATCCAGTATGCAATAGAACAATAGCTCCTTCTGGTATTTTGTCATAAGATGATTCCCAATTTGCAAAATCTTGTATTGATACTTGATAATCAGGATTTTTTAGCGCCTCTTTGAAAACATCAATTACGGTGGCTTGTCCAATAAGCTGGTCCAATGGGATTTGATCAACTGTTTTTCCATTCTTAGCAAAATGAATGGGAGCATCCATGTGTGTGCCACCATGTTCTGGAGCGGAAAATTTTTTTGCAGAATAATAATATCCTTTCTCTGTCATTCCATCAAATTCCTCATCTAGTTTAAAACCCTCTTCCGTAGGCCAGTAGATTGTTTCTGTAGAATAATTATGGGTAAGGTCAATTAGATGTCCTTTTGGGAATGAAAAATCATTTTTCATGTGACTTTATTTTTTGTAAAAGGATATAAACAAAATTCTAGCAAATCTTACTCTGAATTATTTTTTGCCCAACTATGGTCTAAGCCTCAATGGATTCAATTTGTGGGCTCTGAACTAATTTTGTAATGCCCTATAACGGCTTAAAATAGTTTGAATCTCTATACAGCCACTTGATACAATTGATTACCAATTAACCTGTAAACAGTTTGACATTTCTCACAAGTTAAAAACTTCGTTGGCAACAATTTCAACTCAGCCTTTATCCTATCAATTTCACATTTTGGACAAAATTTTCCAGTTCCCAACAGGATCAAAACCTCCTAATCAAATTTAACATTTTATAACGGAACCAAATTGAAACCAAAAACGGTGCAGGTCCCTCTAAGGGTTTAAACCAAAATATGTTGGGATATTAAACTAATTCTGTAAATCCCTTTGATGGATTAGCCTTTTCCTATTCTGTACATTTTGGTACCACAGGTAGGACAGGTGCCTTTTGTTGCAGGCCTACCATTTTTCATGGTGACAGATTTTGGATTCTTTATTTCTCTTTTAGTTCTGCATTTTACACAGTATCCTGTTGTCATAACAACTAATCCTA
>JAEHKQ010000089.1 GCA_016838795.1 Nitrosopumilales archaeon | reverse complement strand
AGATATGTCTGATTCTACGAAGGCAGCATTAATCAAAGCAATGATTCAACTAAACTACCAAGAAAATAATGAAATACTAAGTGACTTGTACGGTGCTGAAGCTTTGCTCCCAACAACAACTGAGATGCATATTGGTGACTTTGGTACCTATATTGACTCGTTAATTGGCCTTGATCAATTAATTCTTGACAAATATAACAAAAACAAGTAAAAACAGGTTTCTTAAATGAAACAAACCATGATTAAACAATTTAATTCTCTTTCTCAATTATTTACTAAAAATATCATTCAAATGAATGATGTTTGGGCTTCCTATGATTCAAAGAATTATGTTCTAAAGGAAATAACACTCTCAATTGATCGTGGTGTTAACTATGCTATTGTAGGTCAATCTGGATCTGGTAAATCAACTCTATTAAAACTCATCAATGGAATGATGTTACCAAGTAAAGGCGTTGTAAAGTTTGATTATCAAACACCCAATATGACAGATAAAAAATTCAAACCAATGCTTTCAAAGATTGGTTATATCCCACAAAGTTTAGGTTTGATCAAAAATGTTTCAGTTTTAGAAAATATTCTGATTGGTTCATTACCAAGAATCAATAGTATTAAATCACTTTTCAAGATGTTTCCAGAAAATGAGCTTCAAGAAGCTGAAAGAATTCTGAAACTTGTTGGTTTAGAAGATAAAGCAAGTAGAAAAGCATACATGTTGAGTGGGGGGGAAAAAAGACGAGTCGCGATTGCTCGTGCATTAATGCAAAAACCTGACATATTACTTGCTGATGAAATTGTCTCAGAGTTGGATCATGTCACCGCCAATGAGATAATGGATTTAATATCTGATACCAAACGAAGACTCAATTTAACTGCGGTAATGGTACATCATGACATGCGGATGGCTTTAGAGTATGCAGATAGAGTAGCTGTTATCAAAGAAGGTCAGAAAATTCTTGAAATTGGTGTCGAGGGAAGCAAAATTGTTGATTTCCAGACTGGAAATATGACCCAACAAGAAATCACGGAGCTGTATTCTGATGACCCCAAAAAGTAATCTCATAATTGGTTTGATAATTGCAATAGTTGTAGCTACGTCTTACAATATTGACGCAAACCCAGTTGATTTTGTTGAGGGCCTTCCAAATTTAGCAATTATTGCAGAAGAACTTACAGAGATTGAGCCTAAATTATTTGAAACTGCATTTTACTCAATGTTTGAAACTATTCAAATGGCATTCATTGGTACAATAGTTGGTGTTGCCATTGCATTACCACTAAGCATGTTTGCTGCAAGAAATTTGAATAGTAAATGGGTTTATGCACCAGTCAGAGTAATACTTGCTGCAATACGTACATTTCCATCAATACTTTGGGCTATTCTGTTTGTAATAATGGTGGGCCTTGGCACATTTGCAGGAGTGTTAGCAATTATCATGTATACAATAGGTTTTGTAGCTAAATTACAGTATGAATCAATAGAAACAGTTGATACTGATCCTATGGACGCTGTAAGTTCAATTGGAGTTTCAAAATGGCAACTAGTTCGATATGTTGTTTTACCAGAATCTGCTCCACATCTACTTAGTCAGATTCTTTACATGTTTGATTATAACGTGAGACAGTCAAGTATTCTTGGGTTAGTTGGTGCAGGAGGAATTGGTTTCTACATAATTAATTATATTAAATTCTTTGAATATGGAAAAGCTGCTGTATTCATGTTAGTTGTTCTTGTGGCTGTCTTGATAATTGATTGGGTGAGTGTAAAAATCCGTGATAAGTATATTATAAAATCCCAACGTGGAATGGAAGTTAAAATCTAAATGAATTGATTAATTTATTTGCAAGAAAATTTCTTGAAAATCGTGGTCATACTTAACAAAGAATATCTAAAATTAAACAAAAATCTGCTAATTAGTCTCGCCTTTTCAACTATTGTTTCTACTTCAGTTGCTCAGATTTTAGCAGATCAAGAAAACTATCTGAATACAACTTATACTGTAATTGCTGGCTATAGTGTATTTTTTTCAGTCTTCATAATTGCGTTTTACATTGATTTCAAACATAGATACAAACTATCGTCAGGTCAGACAAATTATGGCTTATTAAAAAAAGAATTAATCCAACTTGTCTCTTCTCTTGGGATTGGAGAAATTGTATATTTAGCAGTTAGATGGACTGCCCAGTACTATTTTCTAAATTTGAATTTTGAACCATATGTAGCATCCTTGTCTGCGGAAGCAATTTCCATAGTTTGTTATCTGTTAGTTGTT
>JAEHKQ010000088.1 GCA_016838795.1 Nitrosopumilales archaeon | reverse complement strand
GCGGCTAGTCTTGGCATGAATGGTGCCGCAAAACATTCAGAGAATACCGCCTTTGGTTCTTTAATTCCTCTTTCAGTTCCAGCTAGTTTACTTGTATATCCAGACATAAAATGAAACATTGCACCCTCCTTTGTCAATCTGGAAACTGGCGGCAAAACTCCAAGTGCATCTGCAGTTAGAAATACAATTACCTTAGGATGGCCGCCTATACTTGGAATTACAGCTCCCGGTATGTATTCAAGAGGATATGCTGCGCGTGTATTTTCTGTGAGGCGATTGTCATTAAAATCTGGTTTTAGAGTTTCTTTGTCAATAACAACATTTTCTAAAACTGCTCCTGATTTTATGGCATTCCAAATTTGTGGTTCAGCTTCCTCACTAAGATTAATGCATTTTGCATAGCATCCTCCCTCAAAATTAAACAGGCCTTTATCAGACCAACCATGTTCATCATCCCCGATCAACATTCTGTTGGGATCAGCTGATAAGGTTGTTTTGCCGGTACCAGATAATCCAAAGAATAAAACTGTGTCACCATCTTTGCCAATATTTGCAGAACAGTGCATTGGAAAAACTCCTCTAGGAGGAAGAATGTAATTCATCACAGTGAAAATTGATTTTTTCATTTCTCCTGCATAGCTCGTTCCACCAATTAACACAATTTTTTTACTTAGATCAATTAGAACGAAAACATTAGAGTTTGTTCCATCTACTTCTGGAATAGCTTCAAAATCATTAATGCAAACCACAGTAAATTCAGGTTCATGAGATTCTAACTCTGCTGCAGAAGCCCGAATAAACAACTGCCTTGCAAAGAGATTTTGCCAAGCATGATCGTTTATCACTCTAATAGCTAGTCTATTTTCCTTGTCGGCTCCAACAAAACCATCAAAAACAAAAATCTCTCTACCATCAATGAACTTTTTCATCTTTTCAAAAATTTTATCAAATTTTCCTACTGGGAATTGATGGTTAATATCTCCCCAATTCACGGAATCGTGAGTATTATCATCATAGATGATGTACCTGTCATCAGGAGATCTTCCAGTATACCTTCCAGTCTTGACAGAAAGTGAATTGGTTGCAGTAACTATGCCTTCGTTTTTTTTAACTGCAAAGTCTACAAGCTGCTGTACACTCAGATTTCGATTAACTTTAGAGGGGTTGATTCCAAATTCCTTTAGTTGGTCAGCAAATTTAGTAGTAATTCCGATCTTATTATTTTCAGTCAATTACATACACCAAGATGAGATAAGCCAATCGAATAAAATTTCCTTATTATCTCTTTCTTCTTTTGATAAATTTCTTGAAAAGTTCAGGAACCTATTTATTTCAAAATTCGAGACTGGTTTTCATGCCAATCAATAAAGAAAAATTAGAAATAAGGGCAAAAATTGCTGCACACAGGCCTGATTTTATAAGGCCTGAAAGTTGGCGTTACAAAAGATTAGAAACTAATTGGAGAAAGCCAAAAGGAGTAGATAATCATCAAAGAAAACAGAAAAGTAGAGGAAGGCCAGGAATTGTAAAAATTGGATTTCGTAGTCCAAAAAGTGTTAGAGGTTTACATCCATCTGGTTATACAGATAATTTAGTTTCCAATGTAAATGACTTGCAAAAATTAAATCCAAAAACTGATGGTGTTAGAATTGCTCATAGTGTTGGTACAAAAAAACGAAAAGACATTGTGATTAAAGCAATAGAAAATAAATTCAAAGTGTTTAATGCACGGGTGTCAGCAAGTGGTAGTAAATCTTAAAGCAAAAAAACGCCTTGTTTCTAGAGTAACTGGTGTAGGAGTTCACCGAGTATGGTTTGATTCTGATCATCTAGATGATATCGAAGATGCAATTACTCGAGAGAATATTAGAAGCTTACTTACTGCAAATACAATTAAAATAAAATCCTTTAGAGGAACTTCAAGAGCACGTGCTAAACTAAAGAGAATTCAAAAAAAGAAGCGAGGTACAGGCCAAGGATCCAAACGAGGTACGAAAAGAGCGCGTATTGGTAAAAAACAAGTATATGTGAAAAAAGTTCGTTCTTTACGATATTTATTAAAAATTGTAAAGGATAGGAAAGAAATTTCGAATAAGCAGTTTTGGTCATTATACAAAAAGGTAGGTGGCAATACAGTAAGAAACAAAGCACATTTGAGAGATTTAATTGAAGAAACTAAATCAGAACAAAAATCCTAGAATCTGTAAATAATTTTTCCAAAATCTAAAATTTTTCTATTGTGAATTTTTATTCCTTCTTTGGT
>JAEHKQ010000087.1 GCA_016838795.1 Nitrosopumilales archaeon | reverse complement strand
TTCAAAAATAACTAATTGTTATCATACACTTCTGTCAACTTTACTTTAGCTCAAAGCTATATTCAATCTTATTTTGATTGCTTAGAGCGTTTCGCAACCAGTTTTTCTGAAATCTTGTTAAGAATTTTTGTCTTTGAAGATCCTTTTGGTAAAACGACATAACCTGACCTAACATATGGTCTCTTTGGAAATCTTACTTTATCATCTGATTCTGAAATTTCAAATCCTGCAGCTTTTGTTGCATCAATTAATTCTTTAAGTGAAGGATCAAAGATGCAGTTGTTTTTTTCTAATCGCCTTCCTTTGTTTCTTGGCAATGTTTTATTAAAATAATCCAACCAGATTACGACATGTTCGTAATCTTTCATATTATCACTGTACTAGAATTGCGTTAACAGCTCCATCTTGTCCAGGTCTTGAAACAACTTTACATTTTCCATCTTGTGTTTCAAGTATTGCACCTTTTGTAATAACACCACGACGTTGATAGTCATTGTTTGTTGGATTCTCTAAAACTTTTAAAATTTTTGCTTTCTTTGGTTTCGAATTAGGAATTGACAAGTTTACAAAATCAATTGTTTTTAATGCAGTCTTGTGAGATTTTCCACGAACTTTTCTTGTTACAGTAACTTGTGCACCTGTTAATGCTTCATTTGGATATCGATCGATTTCATATTTTCTTCTAACACGTAATGGATGTCGTCTACCTCCAGTTAATTTGCTAGTTGCCAAGTTTTCTACTGATTTTCTCACGGTAGCCCTTTAATCCACTCTAATTTATACAAAACGCATAGTTTATGCCTCAAACTAACATTACTTGGTTTTTTAAATTAAGATAGAAAATTAAGCTGTAGCTGGAGGAATGCTAATTACCTGAGTTTGTTTTTTTCGAACTTTCTTGAATAATTTTTGTTTCAGAGTATCTGAATCTCCTTGGATTCCAAAATATTTTTGAAATTTTTCAGTTGTAGAATAAATTCTTAATCTTCCAACATTTTGATGTGAAATAAAATCTAATTGTCTAAGTTCTTTTAGATGTGCATAAACTCCGCTACCACGAATTTCAAGTAATTGTTTTGATGAAATTGGTTGCATATATGCAATATATGATAAAGTCTTTAAAGTGGCTTTTGGCAAAATTGGTTTTGAAGCATATCTCCTAATCACCGAACTGTATTCAGGCTTTAATTGAAATACATAGGAACTATCTGGAAGGGTTACTACTTCGATGGCCTTGAAAGCAGATTTTGCCTTTTTCATTATATTTGTGAGTAGAGTAAGCGTTTTTGTCCTAGATTCTGTGCCTGAGGCTCGAATTACCTCTTCAATGGTTAATGGTCTACCTGCAGAATATAATGCTGCCTCAATATTTGCTGTGGCCCGTTCCTCATTTTCTACTTTAGGCAATAATCAAAAACACTCCAAAATCTACTTAAAAGAAGCCTTTCTCCATGTTTGATTAGGTCGTTAATTTTACTTTAACAACGTGATTTTGATATCATCGTCAACCTGTTCAAGGTCAACCTTTTCGTCTTTAGCCAAAAATAATATTGCAAAAAAGCATCTAATTGCATCCGCAGGATCTAAATCCGATATTATATTTTGTAATAAACCAGAACCGGCAGAACTCAATTTTTTCAATATCAAATCTTCATATTTTCCAATAATATTCTCAAGAGAAATAAAATAATCTTGAAAGTTAGGAGCCTCAATGGGTTCAAAACTCAATTGATTACCTCGCCTAGAACGAGGATTTGCAATAGAACCAATTAGATTTTCAAGCAAAGTTAAAAGCTCGTCTAAGGAAACTGGATAAGTTGATTCATGTCTATATGGAATATCAATTAAATCAATATCCAGATCAGTTCTCTGTGAAAGTGGTTTCTTTTCCATAGCTGCCTTTTGAAGTGCAAAAATACTCTCTACCTTCATTCTATAAATTAACGATGACGAGAGAGCCGCCATTCCTGCTACTCTCAAATCCTTCTTGCCAGTCTTTTCAAGAATTTTAATTAAAAGCTCTAATATTCGAATTAAATCAATTTCCCAAACATCTTTTTTGTTTATGTCTGATGGGTTGAATAGAATACTTACTGGTTCCTGTGATAATCCTAAAGAGGACTCGTCATCCGACACAATGCAAATCTAACTCTATTCCATAATATCTATAGGCTCTATTTTTTTCTCGTTCCCTGTCAACTCTTATATTATTAGCAAAAAATCAAACGGCATTGAAAGCAGCTAGGATCGTTGAGCCAACTAAATCTCTCGAGATATGTGAATTAGAAAATCTCACTCCTACTGGAAACGAAGTAATAGTCAAAGTAATTGCTGCGGGTGTTTGTCATAGTGATTTACACTTGTGGGAAGGTGGTTATGATCTTGGGGATGGGACTTTTTTAAAGGTCACAGACCGAGGTGTAAAATATCCTATTACTCCAGGGCATGAAATCGCTGGCACTGTTTCAGAAATTGGAGATAGTGTTGAAGGAATATCTGTTGGTGATGAAGTTCTGGTTTATCCTTGGCTAGGTTGTGGTGAGTGCCCTGCTTGTAACGTTGGGAATGAAAATCTTTGTGATACTCCAAGATCAATTGGTCTCTTCCAAGATGGGGGATATGCAGAGAATGTCAAAGTGCCACATTTCAAATATCTTGCAAAAATTTCTGGAATTGATCTAAATGCAGCTGCATCAATTGCATGCTCAGGACTTACTGCGTATACTGCAGTTAAAAAAGCAAACATGAATTCGCCGGAATATTTAGTGATAATAGGTGCTGGCGGTTTGGGTTTGATGGGAATACAAATTGCAAAAGCAATTACAAAATCCAAAATAATTTGTGTTGACTTGGATGACAATAAATTACAAACTGCGAAAGAAGCAGGAGCAGATTTTGTCGTAAACACAAATGTTATTGGTTCTGTAACCGCTGGTTCTGGAAATGCAGCACAAAAAATAATCTCTCTTTCTAATAACAAAGGTGCTGACAGCATAATTGATTTTGTAAATGCTCCTCAAACTGTAAAAACTGGGCTTGCGGCTTTACGCAAACGAGGAAATCTAGTCCTAGTAGGACTTTTTGGCGGTTCACTTGATTTATCATTAGTAACGATACCACTTAAGGCAATTACAATCCAAGGTGCATACACTGGCAATTATAACGATATGGTTGAATTATTGGATCTGGTAAAACGTGGGGTGATAAAACCCATAGTTTCAAAGAAATATTC
>JAEHKQ010000086.1 GCA_016838795.1 Nitrosopumilales archaeon | reverse complement strand
GGAAGAAATGGAATTGGAAAAAGTACAGTTATAAATATTCTGTCTGGAAATGTTAAACCGAACTTGGGAAAATATAATGATCCGCCTGATTGGGATGAAATTCTAAAATATTATTCAGGAACAGAACTCAAATCTCATTTTGAGAAGATTAGAGATGGACAAATCAAAGCCTCAATAAAACCACAACAAGTAAGTCAAATTGCTCAAGTGTTTGAAGGAACGGGTAAGGAGCTACTTGAGAAATATGATGAAAGAGGAGTCTCAAACCAGCTTACAAAGGAATTAGGGCTTGAAAATTCACTAGAACAAAACCTAAAGGAGCTTAGTGGAGGAGAGCTTCAAAGACTCGCAGTTGCAGTAGCAGTTTCAAAGGATGCCGATTTTTATTTTTTTGATGAACCATCGTCATACAATGATGTATTCCAACGAACCCGTGTTGCAAAAACAATTCAAAATCTTACTAAAATTGGAAAAACTGTCATGGTAGTTGAACATGACTTGACTCTTCTTGATTTTCTTAGCGACTATATCGAGGTATTATATGGCGAACCAGCTGTTTATGGTATCGTTTCAGGCATACTATCAACCAAGGTTGGAATAAACGTCTTTTTGGATGGTTATCTACCAAGTGAAAACGTAAGATTTCGTGATAAAAAATTCACATTTGATGTTTCTTCTTCTTCAACTACTGAGTTTCAAGAAGGGAATGAAGTAATAAAGTATCCTGCACTTGAGAAAAAATATCCTTCATTTTCTGTTTCAATAGAATCTGGTAAAGTTAGAAAAGGTGAAGTTGTTGGAATTATGGGAGCAAATGCATTAGGAAAAACAACAATGATGAAAATGATTGCAGGTGTTGAAAAACCTGATTCTGGTAAAATAGACAGGAAAGTGAAGATTGCTTACAAGCCGCAATATCTTCAGAATGATATCGATGTTGAAGTTGTTTCGGTATTAGACAAGGCAAATGGAAATCCAATTGAAGGCAGTCAAGAAGAAGAACAGATTATTGATCCCTTGAAAATAAAAAAACTATACAATAAATCTGTCAAGAACCTTTCTGGAGGAGAATTGCAAAAGGTTGCAATAGTTTCTTGTCTTTTGCAAAAAGTTGACCTTTATGCTCTAGATGAACCATCTGCATTTTTGGATGTTGAAGAGAGAATAACCATTGCTAAATTTATTCAAAAATTTGTTCGCTCATTTGAAAAATCTGCAATTGTTATTGATCACGACATACAATTAATGGATTTAATTTCTGATTCTATGATAATCTTTGAAGGAACCTCAGGAGTAGAAGGACATGCTACTTCACCTCTGTCTAAAACTAAAGCCATGAATAGATTCCTAAGGTCGCTTAACATCTCCTTTAGAAGAGATGAAAAAAGCCGTAGGCCAAGAGTTAACAAGCTAGATAGTAGACTGGATAAAGGACAAAAGGAATCAGGTAATTTCTACTATCGCAGGTAAACACCATTACATGAATTTAGAGCAAACTTGTTAATGATAGGGGTCTGGAGGGACAAGGTACATTATTTGGACTTTTTTGGACACATCACAGTTTGCATAATGACGCAGATAGTCTCATAATATCGGTGTTGTTAGAAACCATTATTGGTCCAGTTAGAAAAAATCATCAAGTTAGACTCTGATTTCCAGATCTGTAGAATTCTAAATGGAATGTGGCAAGTAGCTGGGGGCCATGGTCAAATTGACCGAGAATCTGCAATTTCTGAGATGCTTCAATTCCACCATGATGGATTTACAACATGGGATATGGCAGACATTTACGGCCCGGCAGAAGAATTTCTTGGCGAATTTAGAAAAAAGCTTGGAAAAGAAACAGAACTTTCCAAGAGTCAAGCACTAACAAAGTTTGTCCCCAATCCAGGACCCATGACTAGATCAATTGTAGAACATTACATAGACATATCCATTAGAAGAATGC
>JAEHKQ010000085.1 GCA_016838795.1 Nitrosopumilales archaeon | reverse complement strand
CTTCCTGTGATTTAAAGAAACTATCTTAACTTTACCTGTTTTTCTATCACGTTGTTTTTTTAATGCAATGTAATCTGATTTTAGAAGTTTTGCAAATTCTTTTGCACGATTTTTCCCACCAGAATCAGGAGAAACAACGAGCGGTTTTCTAAGTTTTAATTTTTTAAAATATTTCACTAATTCACTTACCGCTGATACATTTTTTGCTGAAATTTTGAAATATTTCAGGCCTGTTTGGCTGTGAATATCAACAACAATTATCTTTGTAGCACCTATCGCTTTAAACAGCTTAGCAATTACTTGCATTGTTATTACTTCTCCAGGAAGAAACTCCTTATCTTGACGTGCATATCCCATGTATGGAATAACAGCTATTACATAAGATGAGAATTGTTTAGCCTTTGAAATAATAGATAGACATTGAATTAAATTTGAATCAACTGGTGGATAAACTGACTGAACAACTACAATTTTACTTTTTTTAGGTTTTGAACTAAAAGTAATTTTATTTTCCCCATCTGGGAAAGTCCTTAATTCAGTCCTGATGTAGGTTGCTTTGAGTCTTTTCGCTACTTTTTTTGCTAAATCTTGAGAAGCATTACCGCCTATTACAGTAAATTTTGTCAATAAATCAACGAGAAAAAAGGGACTCTTAAGTTTTTGAGGAGTATGGATTAGTCTTCTTCTGCTGCTCCAACTCCCACAGTTGGACCATACTTATCAATTACTTTGTTACGTTGTTGATCAAGTTTTCCAATCTCTTTCGCCTCTCTTTTCTCATCACCTTGGTAAACGGTTCGAATTGGCCACGGTATTCTGATGTCATACTTTTTGAATTCTTCATACATGATAACACGCATCTCACTTTTCATCTTAAACTGAGAACCGTAATCTCTGACGAATACACGTACTGCAAAAGCAAGCGCTGAATCATCAAAGTTGTTAAATCTTACGACCGGATCACCTACGTCAACAAGTAGATTTTTGTCACATCCACAGCTTTGTTTGTGCTCATCTAGGTATGGGCATCTTTTCTGTCTGGCTAGATGGACGCCATTACCATCCTTTACTTCTTTCATTGCCCGTTT
>JAEHKQ010000084.1 GCA_016838795.1 Nitrosopumilales archaeon | reverse complement strand
TTTGAGCTCATCAATTGCTTGTGGAATATCACGACAAAATGCATGACAGTCTGGCATTGTGAATGCACGTAATCTTCGTAATCCTACAAGTTCACCTGATTGTTCACGTCGGAAACTGTATCTGGTTAATTCATAGAGCCGATATGGAAGATTCTTGTATGACATTTGAAAGTCACTAGCCATCAAAAATTGTCCAAAGCATGCAGCAAATCTTAAAAACAGATGTTTGCCTTCGGCATTGATGCTATATTGTCTTGCTGGGAATCTGTTAAAGTAACTTTCCATGCTTGGATGGTGAGAGTCATACATTATTGGAGTTTCAACCTCATATCCTCCATAATCTCTGATTCTATCAGTGACGTATCTTTCGATTTGAGATTTAATCAAACGTCCATTAGGATAGAATCTCATATTTCCAGAATCTGATGCCGGTTCATAATCTGCTATTGCCAATTTCTTCATTAGAGAAACATGTGGAGGGGCCTCGTCGACACTTCTTTTTTTAACAGATTCATATTTTGCAAGTGCCTCAAGATTTTGATGTTTTGCAAAATTAAAATCAGAAAACTCTTTCATGGAACCATCAAGTTCCATGATATACCAATATGATTTGATTTTAGATTCAGATTTTACGGCCTCGGAAGTTTCCTCTTCAGTTCCTTCTTTTGTAATTATTTTAGAAGTCTCAGCTAATGGATGACCTTTAACTTGTACTTTATATGATTTTGTCCAACCAAATGGAGCACGATATATTTCTAAATCAGTCGCCAACGATTCCATTTGTTTTAAAATACTCAATGCCGTACTTGGTGAAGCAAGGTTTGAGCTGAGGTGTGCATATGGATATAAGAGTAATTTCTTACATCCAACTTTCTTCATAGAATCTTGGATTTCATTAATTGCTTTTTGTGCAACAGTGAAATCATCACCATCTTCTACAGCGATAAATGCCACTACAATTTCCTCAAATCGCTTTGTTTCTGGTTGGGTTTCTTCAGCTGCAGAAATTTCCTTTTTTGTAGGTGTGTATTCTATATCATCACAATGTAATTGTAAAATTCGCACAGCTTGACACTGAAGTAATAATTGAATTAAATCTTGTGCTAGAATATGTAAAGATCAGAATTTTTTGGTTCATAAATTTGATTGTAAGGTGATTATTGAACGGGTTATCAAACCAGAAGGGCCCAAGTTTTTTGTTACAAAGTCTGCAGCCTTTTCAAGTGCATTTTCGCCCCTGAATCCCTCATCATAAATCATTTCCACAGAACCTTTGTCGGTCTCCACATTGGACGTGATTAATGAATATTGGCCAAGCTTTTCATCCTTTTTTTCAAGATATAGCTTCAATTCGATTTTTTTTACAATGAAGCCGTGTTCTAAAAAATCTCCGGATGACATTAAAACTATAGTTTTGTCAGGTTTTCGATTAACTCTTTGCGGATTGACAATATCAATTATTTTCATTTTTTTCTGATTTTTTTGGGGCTATCAATACAGTCGTAAGTATTAATTAGCGTAAAAATTTTTTTGATTTGTGGATCCCCATAATTTCAAAGGAAGAGATATTCCACATATCAAACTAAATCCAAAAATGAAAATTGAGGATCTTGTTGAAATTTATTCAAGATCTGGGTTCAATGGAAGACAATTAGGTGAAGCAGCAAAACTTTATGCAAAAATGATTCAAGATGATGCAACTATCTGTCTTACTATTTCTGGTGCTTTGACACCAGTAGGTTTTGGTGGCATTTTTAAAACTTTGATAGAACGTGGTTTTGTAGATTGGGTAATTACTACAGGAGCTAATGTCTATCACGAAGATCATTTTGCGTGGGGTTTGCCCATAAAACAAGGTCACTTTGATGTTGATGACATGAAATTGTATGATAATGAAATTGTAAGAATTCGTGACGTTTACATTAAATTCTATGAAACACTCGAAGCTCAGGACCAAGTTGTTCAAAGAACATTCAAAGAAAATTTTGTAGAAAATCCATTTACCACAGCAGAATTTTGTAATTTAATGGGAAAAGTTAGTAAAGAAAGTTCAAAGTATCCTGAAAAAAGTTTCTTAACATCTGCTTATGATTATGATGTGCCAATCTATGTTTCAACACTAAAAGATTCCTCCCTAGCGTTGAATTTAGCAGTACATCGATTACGAGATAAAAAATACAATTTAGATTTTGTTAGAGAGATTTTAGAGCAAGCAGCAATTGTTTACAATTCTAAAAAATCTGGAATTGTAGAATTGGGTGGAGGGGTTCCAAAAAATACTGCACAACAAACTGGACCATTATTAGATCAAATTTTAAGACGAAATGACGGCGGTCAAGACTATATTATACAGATTACAGACGCAAGGCCAGATACTGGTGGATTATCAGGCTCCACATTGCAAGAAGGAAAAACTTGGGGCAAAATTCAAGATTCACATCAAGGAATGATTACTGTTTATGCAGATGCAACAATTGCATTTCCAATTCTTGCTTTGTATGTTATTAGTAAACAAAAATCGAGAAAACCAAAACGACTTTACAAAAAATTGCCGAAGTTTTATCAAAAACTTAGTACGGATTATTTCGACATGAAAGAAAAATTTTATGATAAAAAAACACGCAAAAAACAGAAAAGACGTTAAAATTTGTCGTATCTAGCACGTTCCAGTGCTCTATCATCTTTGGATTCCTTTTTGTATTCTTTATAGTGCAGTTTACAAAGAACAGTTTTTTTACCAGTTGAATTTACTCTAAGCCCAGCATTTTCTACTTTTGTTGTATTAAGAGAACGGGCTCCATCATTCATGCATCCGTCTACATTACATTTTGCACCTTTCGCAACTACTCCCATAATTTTTGACGGATTTGACAGTATTTATATTTGAAAAATTAGTGTAGAAATTTTTTCTTTGTTCGTTTGCTAAAACAAGTAAACCCACACTTAACATTTTAGGCATAAACTAAAACTTGGTTAAAAAGAACATAACATGATCGGTTCTAATGCTATTTTGCTTGTCTCTTTCTTTTTGACAAATAAAGCCAAATGAAAAGTGCAGGAATGCCAAGTAATATAATAAAGACTAGTATCCTTCCAATGTCATAACCAAATCCCTCACTTGCTCCTATTGGCATCTTAATACTGTATTTGTCTGGTGTTAAAAGATTTTTTTAAAGATTTACTTATCTTAGTTCGTTTATAAGAGGAAAAATTTTTTGGTTGTGTATGGGAGGAGGAAAAAAAACATCTCCAGCACAAGCACAGAAAAGACAGGCTGATGAAGCTGCGAAAAAAGATGGTACTAAATCAAAAAAAGGAAAGAAAGATACAAAGTCAGATGAAAGGTCTGCAAAATCAAAGATTCGAGTTACTCTTACCGATGAACAGGCCTCAAAAATTCTTAAAGGTTCTAAAACAATCACTGCGCAAGAATTATCAAGACAGGCAGGTGTTAAAATCTCTGCTGCAAATTCTTACTTGATCAAGTCACTAGAGAAAGGAACGATTAAAAAAATTGCCGGTCATTCTGGACATTATATTTATCAACCATTATCAGCATAAAGTGAAAACACATCTCCAGATTTTACATCCTTTAACGAATTACCATTAGTGGAGATTTTACCAATTGGAGTCATCTTTTTACCAGGTTCACTATCAGTAATAAAAAAACAGATACAGCCACCAGTTGGTAAAAATGCAATATCACCTTTTTTGAATTGACTTTTGGTTCTTTCAATTCCAGAGTCAATTGGTGTTTCAAAGTAAGCTATTGAACTACCAAACAGGTGTACATTACCCTCTAATGGTAATGATCGAATAATTGTCCCTACAGTTCTCGGAGAAAGATGCCGCTTCAGCTCACAATTGAGTTTTAATTTTCCTTTAACTTCTAAAATTAAGTTGATTTTTGATACAGAACCAGAACTCAATTTGTAGTTTTGATTTATTGGAATATATAACAGCTTTTAGGAAAGCCAGTAACTTGTCTGAATCTAATGAGCAAGAATTAGCGGTAGAAAAAGAAATTGAAGAATCTGAAGCCGTAGTTGAGGAAAATATTGGCCTTACAAAAGCCCTCGACACTTACAGAAAATTAAACGAAGCAAATAAGGAATTAACTGAAAAAGAGCAAGCTAGCTTAGAAAAGAAACTAACTGAGATTGAAAAAAGAGAAATCATTGAAATTGATCCTGTCCATGAGCCAACTGAAATTCCTGTAGAAAAAGGCAAAATTACAATTGGTCCTCCAACACTAACAAGATTTGAAAGAGCAAGAATTATGGGAGCTAGAGCTTTACAACTTTCATTAGGCGCTCCAACGTTTATTTCTATTCCAGAAACAGCCCGAACCTCTTTAGATATTGCTTTGGAAGAATTAGATCAAAGAGTTCTTCCTATAGTGATCAGAAGAGTTTTGCCAAACGGGGATTACCAAAATATTCCTATTGATTATTTTAAGAAATAGACAAATCGTCGATAATGTTTTTAAGAATTGATGGGACCCACAAATCAGATAATGCTTAAAGATGATACAATCAATGAGCCATCCGAAATTAAATCTCTTGATCCGATTGAATATGTTTTTTACGTTGGTCATGATTCCATTATGAAAAATGCAGTTGATTTAATTCCTCATTTTGGTAAATCAGAGAAAATTATCCTTAAAGCAAAAGGAAATTCTATCCCTAATGCTGTTGCAATAGCCAATATTTTGACTGAAAAAATGTTGAAAGGTTCCTCAAAAATACAAAAAATTAATGTTGATAGTGAAGCAATTCTTGAAATGGGAAGGATGACTTCAACTATAGAGATTGTGATTTCAAAAAATTAGTAAACAGAGCCTGGTCCTTTTAAAAGCATATTTTCACATTCTTTGCAAACTTTTTCATCAATGTTAGACTCCAAGTTATGATGAATGTCGCAAATTAACAAACTTGATTTTATATAATTACACAGACCAATGAACTTTGATAAACTAGATGGTGTGTACGCCATATCAGTAGTTAAACTGTCACATAGTTCATTGATCAACTTTGCAACTTGTTCTTCAGAAAGAAGTTTTTGAATTAGTTGAGGATCACCGCGTGTTCCTCTGATATAGTTACTTACTGCAGCTTGTGTTACACCTAACATCTTTGAAATTTCGTCTTCCTTAATTTTATGATCCTCGGCTAGTTTTTTTGACAAAATTGCACGTAAAGCTGGGATTAATGTTTTAGATTCAATTTCAGCTGGTAGTAACATAATAACAAAATCATCCTGTATTGCATTTAAAGTTATCAATTAAAATTATGACCAAAAATATGAATCGAGTTTATTAGAATGATTAGGCTAACCTATTATAATTATAAAGTAGCAAAAAACATGTGAAAGAAATTATTTCAAAACTATATGATGTTCTGGAAGAATCCGTTTCTAGTTACAAATCAAACGTTCTATCATTATCAGGCGGTTTAGATAGTACAATTCTTGCATATTATTTACAACACAGAAAGCCCAACACCATTGCATTAATTTCCAAAGATTTTCTTGCAACAGATCTAACTTACAGTCAACTTGTAGCGAAGGAATTTTCATTACCTTTTAAAATAAAATCAGTGCCAACTGAAGAATTAATCACTGGTGTTGAAGAATGCATCAAAATTTTAAAAAATTTTAACGATGTTGAGATTCGAAATTCTGTTGTGATTTACTTAGTTCTTAGGTCGATAAAAGATTCAGGAGAGACTTTGCTCATGACAGGAGATGGCGCAGATGAATTATTTGCTGGATATAATTTTTTTTTAAACAAATCAGAAGAGGATTTAGAAAAAGATTTGAAAAGAATTTGGTCGATCATGCATTTCCCTTCAATTAAACTAGGAAAAGCTTTAGGCATCACGGTTGAGACTCCATTTCTTAATGATTCAGTACAGGAATTTGCGAAATCTCTGCCCGTTAGTATGAAAGTGGGGATCAAAGACAATAAAAAATATGGAAAATGGATTTTACGGAAAGCGTTTGAAGATAAAATCCCAAAATCCATTGCTTGGAGAGATAAATATGCACTTCAAGATGGTGCCGGCACTTCTGGCTTGATTACTCTGTTTGATAGTGTAATCATTGATGATGTATTCCAAAAAAAGAAAAAAGAGATATTGGAAGCTGATGGCGTCAATATCAGAACTAAAGAATCACTCCATTACTATGAGGTTTATAGAAAATATTATGATGAACCAGCAAAACTTCAATCTTCAGATATACACTGTCCTTATTGTCAGTTTGCCATAGAACAAAATTCTAAATTTTGCAGAATGTGTGGTGCTTTTCCTATCTAGCCTTTTTCTTCCACTTGTTAGGCTTTTTTAAAAAAATTTTCCGACATCCGTCACAGCAGAAATAATATTCTTTACCTTTGTACTCATGAACTAGAGCAAGTTCCTCATCGAGTTCAATTCCACAAACAGGATCAACTGGCACATTGAACAACGTTTAATTTTTCTATTTATGTATTGGTTTTTAGGTAATTATCCTTACTTGTTAGTTTTTTAATTAATTCAGAAAACTGTTCTTGTTCCATTGGAGGAATTTTCATAATTTCTAAATTTTCATTTACATGTGGTTCTGATTTATGACCAACCAAAGGTGCTAGAACGCCAGGAGTTGAGCGAATGAATTGTAATGCTCGTATCGATGGTTTCAGATCATCAAATTCTGGCATTACGCCTGGAGCTAAAAGTTTGCCTTGCATTAACGGTACACTGGTAAAGACTCCAATGTTGTGTTTAGTTGTCGCATCTAAAATTGAAATTTGTTCTCCATTAGAATCTTGATTCTTTATCATAAAAGCTTGATCAAGATACATGTTGAATGGTAACTGAATGAATCTAAATCCATGGTTTTCGCCACCAACTTTTTTAGCTAAAGTAATTGTTTCATTCAAAGAAAGATATTGTGGGTCATTAGGTGGAACTCTATAACATTCCCAAGTTGCCATTCCATAGAACCTAATTTTACCTTCTTTTTTCTTCTGCTCATAGAATGAAAAAACATTTTCTAATTTTTTCATAAAGTCTTCTCTAGATACATCTTTGATTTGCCCTTCGACAGCATTGTGTAAATAAATCAAGTCAATGCATTCCAAACCAAGATTCTTCAAACTCCGATTTAGTTGATCTTCTAGATATGGAACGGTCATACAATGATATCCAGATGATATATCGCCAGCAGAAATTATCCCACTTTTTACATATTCCCTGTTGACGTATTGCCAGAAATCTTCTTTGATATCAGCATCATTTGTCACATATCCATTTTTTGTGCTGACAAAGATTTCATTTCGATGGAACTTGCCATCATTAATCAATTCAGCAAGTGCTGCACCTACTGATCTTTCTGCTTTTTGTGCACGATAGTTAATCGCTGTATCTATGACATTTATTCCAGCAAGAATTGATTGTTTAACTGCACTTTTTACCAGAGTGTCAGTCTCTGAATTTGGTTCACCCAAATACGTTCCTACGCCAACATTAGAAAGCGTTAAACCATTGAATCGACGAAAATTTTTAGGATCAGCAACCGAGTTTATTGCAAAGTTTGCAGTGCCCTCAGCTGTAGCAAAACCATCAATCATAGATTAACACATATTTTTACGTGATTTATTTGTACATGATTCAATATGCAAAATTAAACAAAATTCCAACTACTAATAATGCACCAGTTATCCGACTAAATGTTAGTGTTTTTTTCATAACAGGAACCATTTGGACATCGTTTTGAAAGGATTTTTTCAAATCGCGACCTGCTTGAATGATAATTGGAATCGTTGCAAGTGTTATCAATAAAAAGAATGGGAAAGTTTCCAAGAAAACCCCCAAGATAATTATTCCATAGGCGATTATAGGAAAAATCCAGAATATCGCTGTTGCCTTTTCTTTCCCAACTGAAATCACCA
>JAEHKQ010000083.1 GCA_016838795.1 Nitrosopumilales archaeon | reverse complement strand
CCATTTGTAAAAAATGGATCAGCTTTTTCTAGCACTTGACGCAATTCCTTATGTACAGCTAAGTTTGTTTCAATTGCATCCCTAATCGTCTTTGCGCCTGAAGCACAAATTAGAATTTCTTGTATGTCTGGAGTACCTGGACCTGCATGTGCTCCCCCTCCCAAAATATTTCCAAGAGGAAATGGAAATTTAAATTGTTTTTCTTTTGATAAGATTCTGAAAAGTGGTTCATTTATGGACTTTGACGCTGATTCCATGGATGCAATGGTTACTGCAAATGCAAGCGCACCACCAATTTTGGAATAGTTTGGTGTTTCATCAATTGAACGTAGAGTATCATGTACTGATTTTAAATCACTGGGATCAAGACCCACAAATTTAGATGAATTATTTTTAAGAATTTGTATGCAATCCTGCGGGTTTCCATTTGGAAAACTAACTACTTCATGTTTACCTACACTTGCTCCAGATGGCGCACAAACTCTGCCTACAAAACTATTATCAGACACAATCTCAACCTCAATAGTTTTACTACCTCGGCTATTGTATACAAGTCGCCCTGTAATCGAAGTGATTTTTGGCAACCTATTCTAACTCAGATTGAACTTCTTGATGCCTTCTTTGGATTGCTTCATAGAAGGGAATAATTTGTTGAATTGTCTCAACAGATGTTAATAACATTCTTCTGCAACAGTACCTATTAATTCCTAAAGAATCAAGAACTTTAGAAGGTTCTTCACCTGATTTTACTTTGGTTTGATAATCTTCAAACTTATCAGCAATTAGACTACCACAAGTAAAACATCTTATGGGTACCAGCATATTTCCGAAAAGTAATCAAGGATTATAAAAACCATGCATGAAACTTTTTTTGCGGGTGTCGCCCAGCCTGGCCAAAGGCGCTAGCTTGAGGGGCTAGTCTCTTAGGAGTTCGTGGGTTCAAATCCCATCGCCCGCATTCAATTTTTTCTTAATTTGGAAAATTATTTTGTAATTTTTTTAATTGCATTAATTAAATCAGCTCTTCTAATCTCTTCTGTTAAAGCAGCTCTTGCATTTTCAACTAGCACTCTGTTAATATCTAATTTTCTTCTTGCCTCTTTTAGGATCTTATCATATGAAGCAAAAGGATACAAATGTAAATACAAATTTTCCATTATTTCAAAAATTCTAGTAGCTTCTTTAGAGTTGCCAACTCGAATATTATCAAAAATTAGTCTTTTTAATTCACCAACACAATCTAAAAGTCCTAGTACATAAGATTCGTTTGAAACAGATATAGTTTTATGATTTGGGACATTCTTTTTTTCAACAATAGCTAATAATGCAAATGCCTCAACCAATTCTTGTTCTGGTGTGATTAAATAGCGATTTAATTCACCATTAGCTTTTTTTCTAAATGACCTCAACAAATTTTGTGCTTTTTTGATCTTTAATTTCGCTACTTTACGATCACCTTTGTGAATGCTAATAATAGCTTGACTAGACAAAATCACAACCTCACGAGTATTTTTTATGAGATATTCTCTAGAATCATATGAAATTGCTAGAGATTTAGATATAGTACTCAAAGACGATTTTACATTTTTTAATGACATAATTTAGTGCCCTAAAAACCAAGATAAAGTCGTTTGCCAAAGCGCTTATTTTATGTTCAATTTTTGATTAAATTATGGAAATTACAGTAAAACAAATGATGCAAATTGAAAACAATGGACATCAAATGGGCTTTCTTAAAAAATTCATGATGGAAAACGCTGGCGCCACAGCAGTAAAAAATTTAATAAAAAAATTCAATGATATTTCAAATAAGAGTATAATTATATTTGCTGGATTGGGAAATAATGGAGGCGATGCACTTGTTATGGCACGTCATTTATCAGGATATGGCGTGACCGTCACTGTAGTTTTGCTTGGTGATCCTGAAAAAATTAAAACTGAAGAAAGTCAATGGAATTGGAAACTTTTAGAAAAAATGCAATCAGTGAAGCTAATGACCGAAACTAATTCAAATTTTGATTTTATGCCTGATATTATTATTGATGGCATTCTAGGAACCGGAATTTCTGGCGAAATAAGAGAACCTTATGCATCAGCAATTAATTTTATCAATAATTCTAAAGCATTCAAACTAGCAGTTGATGTTCCATCTGGTCTAGATCCAGATACAGGAAAAACCGCTAATATTTTTGTGAAAGCTGATGTAACCATAACATTTCATAAGATGAAGATTGGCATGTCAAAAAGGAAAGATTTGTGTGGAGAAATTTTTGTTGAGAAAATTGGAATACCTCCAGAAGCAGAGAAAGGGGTACTATGAAGGTCCACCAAATTCTAGTAGGTAATATGCAAAATTTCACCTATGTTTTAGAGGATGAGCATACTGGAGAGGGTATCATCATAGACCCTTCATGGGAACTTGATAAAATTGAACAGCTGATACAGAGACATGATTTGAAAATCAAATACATTGTAAATACCCACCATCATTTTGATCATACTTTAGGCAATGAAAGAATGAAACAATCAACTGGCGCAAAAATTGTTCAACATAAAGTATCAGAGCTAAAATCTGATATTCAAGTTACCGATGGTGATATTATTCAATTTGGAGATTCAAAACTTTCTGTCATCCATACTCCCGGTCATTCAAAAGATAGTATTTGTTTAGTAGGAGATGGCAAAATTTTTTCTGGCGATACACTATTTGTTGGAAATTGTGGTCGTGTTGATCTGCCTGGTGGAAGCTCAAAAGAGCTATATCACAGTCTAATGGATATTTTGTATAATTTGAAAGATAATTTAGTTATGTATTCAGGCCATGATTATGGTTCTACACCAACATCTACAATAGGTCATGAAAAGAAAACAAATTTTGTTATGCAAAAAAGAACTGAACAAGAATTTGAAGAACTGATGGGTTAACATAAAATTGGTAAAT
>JAEHKQ010000082.1 GCA_016838795.1 Nitrosopumilales archaeon | reverse complement strand
CTGGGTTAGAAAAAGTGTTCTTGAAACAATGGATCCGTTCCATGGCGGTGGTGACATGATACGTGAGGTTCACAAATATGAAACTACGTGGAATGATCTACCCTACAAGTTTGAAGCAGGAACTCCAAACATTGCAGATGTCATTGGTTTTGGATCCGCAATCGATTATCTTTCTCAACTAGGAATGGAAACTGTTAGAAAACATGAAATGGAATTAACTCAATACGCTTTAGATAAAATGTCACAAATTAAAGGAATTGTGATTTATGGACCAAAAGACGTTTCAAAACGTGGTGGAGTAATATCCTTTAATTTCTATGATGTTCACCCACACGATGTTGCCACAATTGTTGATAGAGAAGGAATAGCAATTAGATCAGGTCATCATTGTGCACAGGTTTTAATGGAAAAGCTTAACGTCGCTGCAACTAATCGTGCCAGCTTTTACATCTATAACACCAAACAAGATGTTGACAAACTTATTCAATCATTGGAAAAGGTTTCGGAGCTATTCAAGTTATGAGTGATCCAATTTACACTGAAATTATTATTGACGAAGCTAGAAATCCACAAAACGAGGGGACTCTTGAAAATCCTGACATTTCCCAACATGACTCTAATCCAATGTGTGGAGATAGCATCACTTTGCAAATGAATGTCACAGATGACTCAATTAATGATATTAAATGGAGTGGCGAGGGGTGTACTATTTGTAAAGCATGTACCTCAGTTCTTACACAATTGATAAAAGGAAAAAATATTGATTTTGCGAAAAATATGAAAAAAGAAGAACTTTTGTCTGAACTTGGACTGGAATACTTGGCAAAACAAAGTCCAGTCAGAATAAAATGTGCTTTGTTATCAATGAAGGCGTTAAAACTCGGACTATATTCTTACTTAGCCAAAAAATTAGCCGGTTCTTTATCTCTCGATAACTTAAAAGAAGACGCAACAAATCTCTACTAACATGGGTGATTTTAACCCAAAAATTCCAATCCAAATTCAGATTAGAAAGATAATTTTTGAAAAATTCAATGATCCTGAAGTCAGATTTACAAACGATGAAATTTTTGAAATCATTAAAAAAAACGAGGATATAGATACATCTTGGATTATTGACGATATGGAACCATACTTTAAAGAAATTTGCGATAGTGGATTAACACGAAATATTGCACAAGACCTTACGACTATGTGGTTTAAACTTTTTGAAACTGTTGAAAAGTTCCACTGCAATTCATGTAATAATGATGTTTACTTGGGAAATTCTGAAGAGCGAATATGTCCTAACACTGATTGTAAAGCTACTATTTAGATCGTTCTCTTTTTGCTGCTTCTTCCAAAGATTGAATCATCGGCAATCTTTCACCAGCCAAATAAAGAACTAAAGCACCACCAGCTGTGCTGATATGATCAATTTTGTCAGCCAAACTATATTTTTTCAATGCATGTGTCAAGTGACCACCACTAACAATTGTGGTGGCCATTGAATTTGCTACTGCTTCTAACAATGCCTTTGTACCAAACATGAATTGTTCCTTTTCAAAAAATCCTGCCGGACCACTTATGAAAACCGTACCTGCACCAGAGATGATTTTACTATAATGTTCTACTGTTTTAGGGCCTATATCGTTGATAGTATCCCCTCTATTGACATCTCTAACATCTACTTCAACCCTAGAGCCATCCTTATCAACGGCAACATCAACAGGAGTGGAAAAAACATCAGGATATTCACCAATAAGAGAATGAGCTTTTGCAACTATCTCCTCCTCTCTTTTTATCCCAAGTGAGGATTTGATCCTTCCCTGCGCTCTCATGAAAACATTACCAATTAACCCTGTAAGCAAAACATGATCTGCTCTCCCATTTTTTATGAGGAGCTTTATGGATTCTATTCTATCAAAAATCTTTGCTCCACCAAGTACAACAACATGTGGTGCCTTGGCAACCGTTAGAATTTCATCTAGCTTTCTTACCTCTCTTTCAACGATTCTACCTGCACAAGCGGGTAAAACTTGAGGGAATCCAACGATTGATGGATGTGATCTATGAGCACTAGGAAATGAATCTAATACGCATAAATCAAACAACTTTGCCAATCGCTGCACCATAATCGTTTTTGCTGCTTCTGTAGGACTAAACTCATAATTTTCTTCAGCACACAATCTTAGATTATCTAACAACAATATTTCACCATTTTTCAAACTTTCAATTTCATACTTGGCAGCAGAACCAATCACATCTTGTACATATTTGATATCTCGATTCAAAAATTTCTCTAAGACTTTTGCATGTTTTTCCATTCCAGTATACTCTTTGTTTCCAACTCTCCCCTGATGAGACGCAACCACAAGTTTTGCATCTCCTAATGATTCAAT
>JAEHKQ010000081.1 GCA_016838795.1 Nitrosopumilales archaeon | reverse complement strand
GAGAATAAATCACTCCTCTCTTTAACTGTGAATCCCCAATATTGTGAAATTTCTTCTCTCGAAATTTCTTTTATGATTAATTCAGGATATCCTTTCTTGAATTGTGCTGTAATTCGTTTCCCAATGTTTACTTTTCCATAATATGGAATTAATTGATTTATCGCAAAATTCACAAATTTTTTCCCTTTGCTGCTTATCACAACTCCATCACGTATGTCGTTAATTTTGATTTTTTTAGGATCAGAAGACATTAGATGACTTAGGATTTTTAGTGGATGTAAAACCCCAGCATATTTTAAAGTGTCAATTCGAGGAAAAAGTGCTCTTCGTAAAAATGGTGGAGTATCTAGATACTTGAGTATTGTAACTAAAAGTTCTTGGTCATTTTTTTCATTCCCATCTTTGTAAATGTAGATGGTTCTGACTTTGAAAATTGCGCAGGCACGCGCAATATCTGAAATCTTTCGTGATTTATCTAATTTTGTAAGATCATCAGATAGTGAAGAGTTAGGAATTGCAATTGAAATATTCAATAAAAACACATTTGGGCTAATTAAAATAATTTTTAGCTTTTCTCTATCGGATATTTTTCTTTTGCAGTTTTGGCATAATTTGAAATTGTTTGGTCAGAAACAATTTCAAATTGTTTTGTATCTGTTTTAATTTGAGCCATTCTGATATGTTGAGTACCTTCTTTGTCATCACTAGCAAGATAAATTGACGCTGTTGCTAATACAGATGCATCATCAATTGAAAAATCTGCTTTGTAATTTTTTTCCAAAAATTCAGTTACTTGGTCTGAACCAGAACCTATGGATACTGCATCATAAGAAATGTAGGTTCCACTTGGGTCTGTAAGGAATAATTGTGTTTGATTATTATTATCAATTCCACCGATTATCAATGCAACACCAAATGGTCTAACACCAGCATACTGAGTGAATTGCTGGCATTGATCTGCAAGATGTTTTACAACCGTTTCAACATCAACCGGTTCAGCATAAATCAGTTTGTTGCTTTGAGAAAAAAATCTTGCATTATCTACTTGGCTACGTGCATCTGGGATATAGCCAGCTGCTGCAACTCCTATATGATCATCAACCTGAAAAATTTTTTGAGCAGTTTCAGAAATTTGAAGTTTGCGTGGTTTTTCTTCTACAGCGATTACTATACCCTCTTTGGCTTTGACGCCGACTGCAATAGTGCCTCTCCTAACCGTTTCGAGCGCGTATTCGACTTGGTATAATCTACCATCTGGAGAAAATACTGTGATAGCTCTGTCATAACCTTGTTGTGCAGGAAGCAATTCGTTTTTCATGCTTTGAAAGTTTAATTTAAGTCTAGCCACACTTTCAAAGCGTGCATTTTGAAATTGAATTTACAGGTCACCAAAACATAAGTTCACTCCACGAAAAAACTATTGAGTTTACAAAAGAATCTCATTTGACTCCTAAAGGAGATTGCATATTGGGCGTAAATGCTTCGTGTGGGTGTAAAGATATTCCAATTGAAATGAAAAAAATCTTAAAGAATTCTAATACTGTGGTCAGATTCTCAATAAAAGTTAATGATTATTCAATTAAAATTGTTGGTAAAGGTCACAATAACCTTCTTCTAGATGATCCTAATGATATTGTATTGCGAAAAAGTGAATTTATCTGTCCAAGAACATTAGCAATTAGCTGTGACAAATCATCCGTTTCAATCCCACGAGATATGGTTCAATTGTTAAATGATCCTAACACGAAAGGAACCTTCTTAATTGAAGTCTAGTCACATTTTCTTTGATTTGTGAAAAATTAACACCAAGTTGTGTGAATAATCAGACCCCAGCAAATAATAATAATCTTTCAAAATAATATCAACTATCAAGTCCCCTGCTCCAATGCCCAAACTTTTGTTACGGGGGATTTGGTGGATTTAAAAAAATTTTGTTTAGATTTTATAGGATAATTACATTTTAGCTGTATGGGTCTTAAAACAAAACTTTTGATTGTATTGCCTTTAGCAATTTTTGCAGTAATCATTTTTGGTTTTGCTGTTTATAATACAGCTTGTAAAAATTCAAATTTTGACTTTTTTGGTTGTTAAAATTATGCTTATAAATTACAATATATTGTAAAAACGAATTTAGCGAGATTTCTTAAACAATAAGATTCTATGAAATAAGTGCATAATCATAAAATTGAGTTGTCACTCACAAAAATGCCTACTGATGTACAACTAAAAAAACTAAAAGAATACTTTAGGGAAATGCCAGTTGAAGAAGTATTATCAGGTTTGAAGTTTGCCAAAAATAGGTGGACTGCAAAAGACGCAGGTATACTAAAAGTAGGAAGAAAGAGCATTATCAAAAAAGAGGTGCATTCGGTTACGACAGAGCAAGCTCAGTGGCGTTTAAAAAACTGGAAAATGATGATTGCAAATTATCGTAGACGAGGCTACAGCTATCCAACTATTTCTAGAATCAAAAAAATCTTAATTCAAAAAAGTAGAAAAAAATCAAAATAAATATTTCCTTGAAGACATCCATCTCAAAAATTGAGAGTAAATTAGAACTTTGAAAGTATTTTCTAGATGAAGGTTTCTCTCTTTAATGCTTCTTCTTCTTTAAGATCAGATGGTATCTCTGGTATGCTAGATTTTGTTTGGCCTTCAATGATTTTGTGTGCTTCTTCTAAGATTGACAATGTTTCAGAATTAGAAGCATCATTCAAAGCTAGTGAATTGTTGCCATTAACTGTTGAATCTTTCATGACATCACCAAGTATGTTAGATAAGTCTTGCATGTAGGCATTAGCCTCTGGCATTATGCCACTGAGTGATGTGCCAAGTCCTTTGATAACTGACATTGCTGGGCTAAGAGTAACTATAACGTCACCTAATTCTGAAACTGTGTTGAGTCGAATTTGAATCTGTTCCATAGCAAGTTTTGCACCACCAATCATTCCTCGCATTTTGCGTATTTGATTAAGCTCAATTGCGTAAGCTTTGGCGTAAGTTTCATTATTAGATCTTTTAGCGGTAACAATTTTATCAAAAACGAAATCATGTTTTTTTTGTAAATTCTCATGAATAGTATCTAATTTTGTAATTTGAAGTTGTAATTTTCTTTGTGCATCATCAATTTTATTTTTTATTGGAGCTTCTGGCCTAATTTTGTCAATTACTTTTTGTGAAAGACCTAATTCATCTCCTGATCTATTCCATTTTATCATTACCTAATTTCCCCTAAAATGCCTTCAAAAATTGGTTTTAAACAAAAATGTATCTAATTGCCATGTAACTTCAGTTACACCACTCTGTGGTTACATAATTAACCAAAAGTAAGCGTGTAGATTTCAAAATCTGGGCCTGTTATTATGATTTTTAGTACATGTGAAGCCGCCTTTTCACTGTTAACAATATTGATCAGACCAGATTCTAATGTTATCAATTTGTTACCAGAAATCAAATCTCTACCAGAATATGAACTCGAAATAGGGTCATCATCAAGATAAAACTCTAACTCAGCATAATTTGCTGTTACAATATTTACCTCCTTTGCATGATATGGTACCACAATTGAACCGGTATTGGAAACTAGCTTCATACCACCTTCCTGGTTTTTCCAGGTTCCATCTAAGTAGAAGAAATGCTGTTGTAAATTATTTGGAATAGAGTATGTAACCACTTTTCCAGGATTGAATCCTTCTTCATTGCCAAGTTGATTTCTGCCTTGAGCAAATTTGTATCCAAAATATAATTCTGGAGTTCTAAAAGATGTATGCTGGAATTCTTCAATATCGACTAAAGATTCTGCTGATGCCATTTGAACACCTAATGCTTGTGCTCTTTCTTCAAGTAATTGTTGAATCACTTTTTCAGTTTCTTTGTAAGAACCTTCACCTATGTGATCATATCTGATATAGCCTTCATGATCAGCAACATACTTCCTTGGCCAGTATCTATTTTCAAACGCTTTCCAAGTTTCCCAGTCATTATCAAGAACTACAGGGTAAGTAATTCCATACTTGTCTACTGCCATCTCAACATTATTGACATTTTTTTCGAATTCAAATTCAGGAGAATGAATTCCGATAATTAATAATCCGTCATCAGAATATTTTTCATTCCATTCAGTAACGTATGGTAATGTTCTCACGCAGTTAATGCAACTATAAGTCCAAATATCGTATAAAATCACTTTATTTTCCATATCTTTACTCAGTTGCTCTGGCGTAGTATTGAGATAATGTGCAATTCCAACTAATTCTGGGGCCATTTTGTACTTAGATTTATCAACATTAGAAACTTGGAGTGAGTCTTGATTATTTTTTTGAGAAGTTTGTATTGATTCTAATGAAGAAAACGCAAAACTAATGCCAAATATGGCAGATAAAATAATCACCCCGAAGATTATTGCTGTTTTTAATTCAGTTTTCAATTTATCAACCTAACAAAACTAGCTCATTCAGTAGTGGAAAATTGGCAATTAATGCTAATTGATTTGTGAAAACTAAAACTCCCAATAATATTATCAGCGAACCAAGAATTACAGAATAATATTTCAGATGTTTACTCATAAAATGAATTAATTTTGTCGCTCTTGAGAAAAATACACCCATCAAAATAAAAGGAATTCCAAGTCCAAGAGAATAAACTAGAAGCAGATTAAACGCCATTGAGGGAGTGGTTGCCGCCAATGTAAGAATTGTTCCTAAAATTGGTCCAACGCATGGTGTCCATCCAGCTGCAAATGCTAAACCAAAAATAAACGACATAGGATAGCTGGCTTTTGATTTTTTTGGGAAGAATCGTTTTTCAATGTTTAATGATTTTAGTTTTATACTAAGAATCAAAAATGCGCCAAATCCAATGATTATGATCCCTCCAATCTGATTGAAGCTATCAATCAGCTCACCAGCAGAGCTACCTAAAACACTGTTAATCATCACGCCAAGTGTAGAGAATACTACTGAAAATCCAAGTACAAAAAATACTGTATTTAAAATTATATTTGTTCGATTGATTGTGATGCTTTTTGTTCCATTTTTTAGATTAAGCTCAGTAATTGTAGTGCCAGAAAGATATGCTAAGAATGCTGGAATCATTGGAAGTATGCATGGTGCCACAAAAGAACCTAATCCGGCAAGCGCAGCGACAGCTAGGGTAACTTCTGTCATAATGTCATCTAACAATTTTTACTTTAAAGGATTCTTCCAGATCTTTTCATTATTTGCTACAATTCCTTTTTATTCAAGCCCAAATTATCTGTGAATATGAACAAGCGATTTGTGATTGTTGGCATTCTACTTGGTACAATGATCACTATTGCATTCTTTGCTGGCTCACCAATGTTTGGTGGTATGGACATGCTAAGATGATTACAAAATTTTGAATTTTTTTCCAGCAGATTCAAAAACATCTAGTACGTCCTCAATTTGTTTTTTAGTTAACCATGATGTGACAGAAAGGCGTATTCTGGCTTTATTCTTAGGAACTGTTGGAAATCTTATGGGTTGTGCATAAATTCCTTTATCAAAAAGGTATTTGCCAAAATTAAGAGTGGTTTTTTCTTGTCCTACGATGATTGGAATTATATGAGTTTTTGAATCAATTTTGTATCCAATTTTTTTTAAGCCAGAAGAAATAAAATGTACGTTTTTACCAAGTTTCTTCCTAAACTTTTCTCGATTGGAATCAAAACGTTTTATTGAATATTCAACAAAAACAGAAGGTAGTGCAGATGTATAGATGAAAGATTTTGATTTGTTAATACAAAGATCAACTACATTTTTTTGAGATGCTATATAACCTCCAAATGAACCTAGCCCTTTACTTAAACTACTAATGTACAAATCAATTTTTTTTGAAACGTTGAAATAATTTGCAGAGCCTTTTCCATCTTGTCCTACTGTAAAATCTCCATGTGCATCATCTAGAACTGTGATGATATTTTTTTGCTCTGCAAATTCTGTAATTTCTTTTAAATTAGCAAAATCTCCATCCATGCTAAATATTCCTTCAGTAATAATGAATTTTCTTTTGTATTTTTTATCGAGTTTTAATTTTAAATCATTAATGTCATTGTGTTTGTAAATTGAAATCTTTGCATTTGATAATTTACAAGCCTCAATTATACTAGCATGATTTAATTCATCACTAAGAATTTGATCACCTTTTCGTATTATTGTGGTGATTGTACCTAAATTTGCCATATACCCTGTAGGAAAAATTAAGGCATTTTGTTGTGATTTGTGTTTGGCCAGTTTTTTTTCTAAAATATTAAAAGCTAAATCATTACCTGAAACTAGTCTTGAACTTGATTGCATTTGATTTGTAACTAGTTTTATTGATGGAATTCCAAGATAATCATTTGAGCATAGGTTGAGTAATTTTTTTCTATTAATTGTAATAAATGCCCCATTAACTTTTCCAGATCGTAATTGTCTATACAAATCATTTTTTCTAATTTTTTCAAGTTGAGAATTGATGTAACTAAACTTAGGCTTCAAGCCCAATCTGTTTGATCATTTGTATGTCTTTTTGTGGGTTATTTCCACCCATAGTTAGATATCCAGAAGTAATGATGCCATTTGCACCACTTTGAAGTAATTCTTCGCCCTCATCGTCTAAAATAAGTTCTCTACCTCCTGAAATTTTGATTATTGAATATGGTAACAAAAATCGTAAAACTGCAAATGTTCTAATGATTTCTGATTTAGGTAACTGAGTTTGAAGCTCTAAAGGAGTTCCAGGCATCGGAACAAGAATGTTCATAGTAACCTCTTCTGGAGATACTGATGCAATGTCAAAGATCAATTCTAATCTTTGGTTTCTAGTTTCACCTATTCCTAAAATTCCCCCAGTACACAATTGAAGACCTGCATTTCTAGCTATTTTTAGTGTGTCAATTCTGTCTTGAAATGTATGTGTAGTACAAATTTCTCGAAACTTTGATCTAGCTGTTTCTAAATTATGATTATATCTGTGCACTCTTAATTCTTTGAGTTTATTGGCCTGGCTTTGTGTAAGAAATCCTAAACTACAATCGACTTTAATTCCAACCCTTTGATTAATTTCTTCTATTATTTCACAAACTTGCTTAAAATCGCTAGGTGACGGTTCTCTCCATGCTGCTACTAAACAATAAGAAGCTGCACCATCATTTTTTGCTTTTTGTGCACCATGTACAATTTCAGAGACTGGTGGAAGTTGATATTTTTCGATTTGTGTATCATAGAATGCAGATTGCGCACAAAATACACAATCTTCACTGCATCCATTTTTTTTGATATTATTCAATTCTTCAATATCAACTTTCAATCCATTGAATTTCCTAGTTACTTCATTAGCAGCCTGTGCTAAAATTTTTAGAGATTTATCAGAAACGTTGAAGAGATCTTCTGTTTCTTTTAATGATAGAACTTCTCCTGATAGAACTTTTTGCTTACATTCCTGGATGATTTTATACTCCATTTTCAATATAAAATGAATTCAGTGCTCTAAATAAGAATATTGGAAGGTTAACCTAGAATTATTTTCAGGTTTACTATGTTATTGCTTTGATGGTTTTAATTGTTCTCTGGAGTAGTAAATTCAGCTCTTTTTGTGAAATTGCTAGTGGAGGAACTAGCATGATGATATTTCCAAGTGTTCTAAGGTAGATTCCATTTTTCCTGCCTGCTTCAAATACGAGTTTATTGAATGATTTTTTTGTTGAAAATGGAGTTTTCTTTTTTTTATCATTAACTAGTTCAATACCCATAAGCATCCCTTTATGCCTGACATCTCCTACATGCGAAAATCTTGAAATTTCAGAGATTTGATCTTCAAATATTTTTGAGGTGATTTGAATTTTTTTTATAAGTTTGAATTTTTCATAAAGCCGTAAATTTTCATTTGCAACTGCAGTTGCAATTGGGTTTCCAGTGTAGGTATGACCATGAAAAAGATGTTTAAAATCATAAAAATCTCCTAAAAACGAATCATAAACTTCTTTTGTAGTTAATGTTGCCGCTAAAGTAAGATAGCCGCCAGTTAACATTTTTCCATATGCAACAATGTCTGGCTGACTTGATTGTGTAGTATATTCAACCATTGATCCAAGACGACCAAATCCTGTTGCAACTTCGTCTAAAACAAACAATATATCATATTTCTTACAAAGATTTTTTATCTTTCTTTGAAATCCATCAGGATAAATTATTACGCCACCTGCAACTTGCGCACCACTCTCCATCACAAATGCTGCAATAGAATCATCTTTTGAAAATAGCTTTTCAATTTTATTTAGACAATAATTTTGATATTCTAGATATGTATAACCCTTGGGCACTCGATATTTGTTGGGAACTGGAATTTGGATTGTTGAAAATAATTGTTTTTTAAATTTAGAGAAAAACTCTGGCACATATCCTACTGACATTGCTCCAAATGTATCACCATGATAACCATTTTCTAATGTTACAATTTTTGTTTTATTTTTAATTTTTTTATTTTTCCAATATTGTAAAGCAATTTTAAATGCAATTTCCATTGCAGTGGAACCATCATCAGAATAGAATACTTTATGCATTCCTGGAGAAATTTTTACCAGGGTTTTTGCCAGTTTTTCAGCAGGCTCATTTGTTAAATTAAACATTGATGAATGCTGCAATTTTTTTGATTGTTTCGATATCGCATTGACAAGTTCTTTTTTTGAGTGTCCCCAAACATTGCACCACATGCTTGCAACTCCATCAAGAAG
>JAEHKQ010000080.1 GCA_016838795.1 Nitrosopumilales archaeon | reverse complement strand
TTTACCCTCATTATTAAAAAATTACGCACAAAGATAGTAAGGATTACATGTTATGTCAAAAAGTGATAACACGTTTCCTGAATAAATCAAAGAATGACTTTGCGCTGCAATGAGAAAAATGATATTTGTGATATTTGCAATTTTAGGTACTGTTTCTATTTTAGGTGCAGATGCAGTAACTCCTTTTGATGTAACCTCAGACGGGGTGACCATTCAAAGCCATCAGCTAGATTATGAAACAATGTCAATAATTTTTGCTGTTGAAGTATCCGAATCTCCTGGCACATTAAAAATTGCATTTGATCGTGACTTTTTTGATGCCATTTATCAAGGTCATGATGATGAGTTTTTGATCATTGTAGATGGTGAACTAATTTCATATTCTGAAGTTAGAAATACACCTTACTATCGAACTATACAATTTGAACTCCATGATGGAGTAGATGAGGTTGAGATATTTGGTACTAGCATTAAAGGGCAAATCATTGAACAAAATACTGAATCACTTTTTGATAATGACGTAATTAATTCCCAACAATCAGAACAAGAACTAGATGAAAATGAAGAATTGGTAAATCAGATGGAACAGCTAAAAGTAGAAAATTTGGAATTGAAGAATGAAAATGAAGAATTATCAAACAAAATCTTTGATCTTGAAAATTTGCTAGACGCAATGAAAAATAAAATTAGTGATCTAAATGCAATAATCATGGAACAAATCAAAGTGATTTACACTTGGATTAAATTCTAACAATAATTTAGAATTTTCAAACTAATTTTTGTAAAGTTATTTTTCATCTTCATATAGCCAGCATTTAACATAGCCTGAATTAGTTTTAAAATTAGGAGGATCTTTTTTGCATTTTTCCATCGCCATAGGACATCTGGCTATAAATCTACATTCAGAATTTGGCTCGAGTAAACTCGGAGGCACTCCTTTGATGTATTTGGGTTTATCCCCACGGAGTCTTGGTATTGATTCTAAGAGTGCTTGGGTGTATGGATGTTTTGGATTTTTGAAAATATCTTCCGAGGTTCCAAATTCAATCATTTGACCACCATACATAATGCCAATCTTTTCTGCAATTTCGGAAAGTAATGCAAGATCATGTGTAATCAACATGATTGACATTCCATCTTTTTTCAATTTCTTTAAGAGGTTGATAATTTGAGCTTGGATTAAAACATCAAGTGCGGTTGTTGGTTCATCAGCAATAACAAAATTTGGTTTTAAGAGAAGCGCCATAGCAATTATGATTCTCTGTTTCATTCCACCACTGAGTTCATGTGGATATTTTTTCAGAACATCTTCATTAAGACTAACTGAGTTTATGCCATCAGAAATTGCTTTTTCGTAATCACCATCAAACTTATGTTGTTTTAAAATCTCAACAAACTGTTCTTTTATAGTGAAAACAGGATCAAGTGTATTCATAGCACCTTGAAAAACCATTGCGATTTTTTTCCATCGATAGTTTTTGTTAAATTCAGATTCTTGTAGATCCAATATCGAATTATCGTCAAAGTGAACTTGGCCCGAAACTATTTTTCCACCAAGAAGCATTCTGATCAATGAAAGCCCTAACGTACTTTTCCCACAAGCGCTTTCACCTGCGATACCAATCGACTCTCCTTCATTTAGAGAAAAGCTAACATTTTCTAACGCGTGCACGTTTCCTTTAGAAGTGCCGTATATTGCAGAGAGATTTTTAACATCAAGAAAAACCATGTATTGTTTTAGACTGCCCTACTAGATTTTGTTTTGCATTTATCCAAAGTGATGGCTTAACATAATTTTTAAGACATGATTTGGTCAAAGGAACGAGTCTGAGAAAACATGGGTTTTGGCCGTACACACGATATTGGAGAGGTTAGCTCTGAGATGATAGGTCAAAAGGTGATCCTTGGGGGGTGGATAGAGGATCTTCGGAAATTAGGAAAAATGACCTTTTTGACTATACGTGACTCTACAGGGATAACCCAAATTATTGTAAAGGGGGAGCAAAATGACAAGATTGAAGGGCTAAACAGGCAAAGTGTTCTTAGAATTAAGGGAACCGTGCAAGAGACCAAAGCTAAAGATTTTGATTTCGAAGTGGGCGCCGAAGAAATCGAAGTTTTAGCAAAAGCAATTCATCCTCTTCCAATAGATCCTCTTGGAAGACTGGAAAGTAATATTGACAATAGATTAAACTCTCGGGCACTAGATATGCGTAATCAAAAAACTGCATCAATTTTCAAGTTAAGACATCATGTATTATCGTCAATTAGAAAAACATTGATCGAAAAAAAATTTATTGAA
>JAEHKQ010000079.1 GCA_016838795.1 Nitrosopumilales archaeon | reverse complement strand
TTTAATTTCATTAATTGAAACTGGTGGATCAAAATATCCAGGAATTATTGGATTCGATGATGATGTTTTACCTGCACTTGACAGAGCAATTCTTTCAAAGCATGACATATTCATCATAGGACTAATAGGTCAAGCAAAAACCAAATTGGTTCAAACTATTGCTGAAAACCTGTTATCCCCAATTCCTATCGTCCAACATAGCATTACAAACGATTGTCCACTAGATTTACCAAAAAACGAACTGGCGTTGGTATTAGATGGAAAAGACACTCATATGCAAAGTCTTAAATTCCATATCAGTCCTGAAAGTGCTGAAAAAATCCGTGATAACAAACTAGATACTCCAATAGAATGGTTAGCTGGAAAAGATAGATACAAGTACGTTCTTGCGACCCCTGATATTTCTGTAAAAGATTTGGTAGGGTACATTGATGCTGTCAAAGTAGCAAAAAAAGGCATTGAAATGTATAAAATTGATTCTTATTCACCAGGCCAATTGATGCAAGCAAAACATGGAATATTTTGTATAGATGAATTACCAGTACTTGACCCAAGAAAACAAGTAGCATTACTTTCAGTTTTACAAGAAGGAAGATTCACTACAGGTTCATATCCAATAATTTTTGAACCAAAAATTGCTTTTTTTGCTACAGCAAATCCTATTGATTACACCCATTCTGCCAAAGTTATAGAGCCTCTCTATGATAGACTCAAAAGCCACATTCATACCCATTATCCTAAAACAATAGAATCTGAAATGATGATTATCCTCCAAGAAGCAAATATTTCTAAATCGTTAATCTTATCTCCATTACTAAAAACCCTGGCCAAAGTAGTGCAAAAAACTAGAGATTCCACTCAAATTAATCAAGAAAAAGGAGTAAGTGTACGGCTTGGAATTCATGGACTTGAACTGTTAGTTGGTGAGGCAGAAAGAACAAGAGCGTTATCTAAAAAAATTTTATCAGTACCTCGAATTTCAGATATGCACTGTCTTGATCAAATAATCAAATTTGAGCTTTCAGAACTTGACGATACAGTTAAAAATCGTGAGAGAGTTTTTGATGAATTTTTAAAAGAATCAATTAAGGAAACCTGTCTTGAATATTTGGAAAGTGTTGAAAATGAACTACTTGAATCAATCAAATATGAATTTCTAGAAAAAACTTTTCAGGTATCACAAAACTTGATCTGGAAAAATGGTCAGACATCATATAGTAATCAACTTGAAAATTTTTCAAACCTCAAAAATTTAATTGAATCAAAACTGGACATAATTCAGTCATCTCAAAATACCTTGAAAAAACAAGTAGACCATTTCAAAATCAATTCTAAAAATGTGGAATTAATAGATTTACAAGAAAATGAATTACGTTCTGCTCTTCTCGAGATAATTCTTGAAGGATTATGCTGGACAAATCCAAAGATATTAGATAAAAATGAGGTTGGTTATGTCTCTGCATGATACAAAAAATTTAGTTTACTTCTCAAGTAAAATAGATAAAGGAAAATCTAAAACAAAAGAACAATTATCTGACGAAAAAATTCAACAAATTTTGGAAACTTTGGCAAAACAAGCCATGAAAGAAAAAACTCCTACTATGGAAGAACTTGAATCAATTTTACAAAATTCAAACTCACCAAAAGAAGAACAAGAAAGCAGAACTAAAACTGAACAAATGGAGCAAGAAGAAGGTTCTGCCTCTATAACAAAATTGCTTAAAGAAAGAGGATACCTTCGTGATGAAAAAAACTGGTTAACAAATAAAGGTTTTTTTGAAATTGGAGAAAAAATCCTTCATGAAGTAATGAAAGATTTAACATCTGACTCTTTTGGTTTACATGAAACATGTTACTCAGGAAACGGTGATGTTATAATTGATACAACAAAACAATTTGAACCTGGAGACGATATTAAATTTCTAAGTGTTCCACACACTCTTCTTAATTCGATACAACGAATTTCTAAAACCAAATCTCAAATCGATTTTCCAATTTCAATTGAGCTGGATGATCTTGAAGAATTTGAAACACTTGAAGATGTAAGAGTGGCTGTAGTATATTGCATTGATCTGAGCTCCACTATGAAATCTTCGCTTACTAAAAATGGAAGAAGTAGAATCGAAGTTGCAAAAAAAGCATTATGGAGCCTTTATGTCCTAAACAAAAAATTTTTTCCAAACGATTCTGTTTTTGTTGTAGGTTTTGCATCAATGGCATCTATTGTTAATCCTTTTGATATACCATTTCTGAAAACATATGACGCGAATGACAACTTTTTGCATTACACCAATTATCAAGCTGCTTTAAGATTAGCAAAGAAAATTTTACAAAAAAATTCTGCTCAAAACAAAAGAATAGTTCTGATAACTGATGGACAACCTAGTGCTTGTTTTGTGGAAAATGAACAACAAAAAAATGAAATCATCTCTGAAAAACCCTATTCAAACTTCTATTCACCAGACGCCACAGTAATTTCAAAAGTGAAAAAAGAACGTAACATGATCCTTGACTCGGACCCTGATAGGCTAGTATATCTCTGTTATCGGTACAAGAAAGTGGATCCAAAAATTAACAATAGAACATTACTCGAGGCCAAAAAATGTATTCGAGATGGAATCAAAATTGACACAATTGTGGTAAGTGAAGAAGAAGAACTTTTGAATTATGTTCAGGAATTAGAAAAAGATCTCAAAGGCACAACTTATCATATTACTCAAGAAAATATGGATAAAGTTCTAGTTCACGATTACCTCACTAATACAAGAAAGTTTTTAAATTCAAAGCAAAATTGGTAATTTAAATGGAAGATTCTTACGATAAAAATAAAATTATAGAATGTATGTTTGATCCCACTACTTCTGAAATTCTTGCTGAATTAGAGAATGAAGGGAAAGAATCTACACACCTTGCACAGATATTAAAAATTTCAGAAGAAGAAGTAAGAGAATGCCTTTCCTATTTATTAGAACATAAATTTGTTTTAGAAAAAAAGGAAAATGAAAAAATCATTTATTCAGCAGACGCAAACAAATTAGCTGAAGTTATGGAAAAGGAAGGAAACTTTGATTCTGCTGTTGATGGATTAGCAACGATGAATAGCTATCTCAACTAAAATTTTTTTGTCTTTTTTTAAATGCGTAAATTCCCACTCCAACCATTCCTGTCAATCCAACAATTAGAAGGTAAAATCCAGCGATGCCTATGGATAACTTACTTTTATCTGGCATATGCCCTAAAACTCCGACAATTGTTGTTTCCTCACTTCCAAAATTTTCAATTACCAATTGATATTTTCCCTTGAATGAAATTTCAAATCTATCCTCAAAAGAATCGCTTTCAATAGATTTTGAGATAATTTGAGTACCAAAGGGATCGAAAATTTTTGCCGAAATAGAGTTTTCTTTAAAATTCATGGTCTGAACTACATAAACACCAGTTTCACTAACTGAGGAATCTAATTCAATAGTTATTTCTAAC
>JAEHKQ010000078.1 GCA_016838795.1 Nitrosopumilales archaeon | reverse complement strand
CAATGGGATATATCTTCTCCGTGGTGGTGGTGATGAAAGTAAAAAACAATGGTTTATGAAAATTGCAGAAGAGCCTCTTGGTAAATATTTGCGTCAGGATGGAGTTAGTGGGACAGATTTATTTTGGCAAAATACATTATTTGGGAAAATGATTCCATTTTCAGTTTTAACCTATGCAAACTTGAATACTGGCGCTCAATCTGAAAATTTTCAAATTGGCTTTACGGAAATTTTTGTTAAAGATATTAAATTTCCAAATGATAGTGATGGTCCAATACGTCTAGTCTACTCTTCCCCTTCTTTTGATAGAACAGATAATGGTCCTATTATAGGAGTTTTTATTTATGAAATAAATCAGGATTATAAACCAAAAATAGAAAATTAAGAATTGTTATAACGCTCAGCAAGTCTATATCGAATATATTTATCATCAGGAGAAAATTTTGCAGGATGCACAGAAACTGTATCGTCCTTACATTCTACACATTTGGTTTTTAATGTATATTTTTTACACTTAACACATTTTCTCAGTTGGAAACGCATCTCATCCCTCACGAATTTTTTTTGATTCTTCTCTAGTAAATTTAAAGGAACCTTTTTTACTCTCTATCTCTTTTTGAATTTCCTCAAGTATTGGTTTTAATTTTTTTTCTGCAGATTTGAAATCCTGCGTAGTTACTGCTAATCGATATTTTGGCGCACCCAAGTAAGTAATTTGAATATTTTTTCCTTTATCCCCCGTTGTAAAGTTAAGAAGAGTATTTTTGATAACTTCAACACCGTCTGGTCTATCACTAGAAATTTCTAAAATGCCTCTAATTTCAACAGATGGCAATTTAATTTTGGAACTGATTTGATTTATTGCATCTAGAGTTTTTTTAGGAATTTTTAGAATCTCAAGAACAGAAATACCATGTCTGGCAATGTCCATAAAAGCATCATAAATAGAGTCATATTTTGAATAAAAACTATCTTCCAGTTTCGTTAAATCACTTTTTGATAGTTTAGCTTTTTCTTGTACTTTTAAGAATAAGGTATTTCCTTTTTCATATCTTTTCACTTCCAAGAGTTTTTTCTTTTTTTGATCAGTAGAAACCTGCTTTAATGATAGATCAATATCTGATCTCTCTGCACCTACTTTCTTAACAAGAAGAACTTTTTTTTCACCATTTTTTACAAATCTGCTAATAGATCTAATCCAACCTGGAGCAATCTCTGAAATATGCAAAAATCCTTGCAAACCATCATACTCATCAAGGGTCACATAAGCACCATGATCCATAATTTTTGTTATTGTTGTAAGCACAATTTCTCCTCGTTCCGGTAATTCTTGTACTTCAGTTGACATTGTCACAAATTTTCTAATGTATAATTTAATGTTGCTGGTTAGAAATCAATTCCTCTTTTTGCCTTGATACCTGATTTGAAAGGATGTTTAATTTCATTCATTTCGGTAACAAGATCCGAAGCCTCAACTATCTTTGGTTTTACATAATTTCCTGTCAGTACAAGATTAAGATTAGATGGTTTTGAATTAATCAAATCAAGAACATCATTAACATCAATTAAATCAAGATTTATTGCATAATTTACTTCATCAAGAAT
>JAEHKQ010000077.1 GCA_016838795.1 Nitrosopumilales archaeon | reverse complement strand
TTTCTCCTTTTCAGAATAGATGGGACGTAGAAAGACTCAAAAAATAATCAAAACTGGACCAAAAAACGTTACTACAGGAATGTGTCCTATGTGCAAAACAATTGGCAGAATTTTCCTTACTGGTCCAGTTGGTAAGGAACGAGCCAAGTGTCCTGCATGCAACCAATCTTTTGATTTATAGCCAGATTTCTGACAAATTAATCCATAACTTTTTAAGTATATTTTCTCATTTCACCTACACGCATGAGCACTAAAACAGCAGCAACAGAAGAGGCCGAGACAATCTATGAAAGAGTTGCTAAACTCGAGGATGAGGTTGCAACTCTAAGAGCAGAGGTTGATATTCTTAAAGGCGCACTTAGAAATAAAATTGCACGATATGAGATTTCAAGTATCAAGAAAGGTCAAGACATCACCTCTATCGTAGACTAATCTTTTTTTCTTATACTCTTTATCAATTCCAAAATAAAATCAACATCTTCTGCATTTGGATTAATCTCTAGATATTGGTTTAGATATTTTAGACCCTTTTCATTGTGGAGTAGTCTTATTTCTAAAATTCCCTTATCTCTGATGTCTTCTGGCCCATTTGGGTCTAGAGCTAACGCCATATCTGTACAGCGCATCGCCTTTTCATATGCAAAGGACTGTGTATATGAACTTCGTAAATTTCTCAGAATTCGGATTAGGATTTTTGTTTCATCAATCTCGTTTAGAAACTCTGGTGAAAACTGGACTTGTCCAGCATAATTGCTATCTAGTATGGCTTGAAGGTCATCCACATTTAGTAACTTTCCACCGTGGTATGGGTCAAGAATCATTTCCTGTTTGTATGACACTACAACATGACTTGGGAAGCCACTTATTTTCAGATCCAGTCCTATGTATTTTGCAATTTGGGAATAAATGATAGAGAGAGTTATGGGAATTCCAGCCTTTCTGTCAATTACCTCATTTAGGAAATTGTTCTTTGGATTGTAATAGTCTTCTTCATCTCCCCTGAAACCATGATGTGAGAACAGATGTTCGTTCAACATTGAAATCAGATAGGTTGGGTTTTTAGATTGATTTAGATCAAGCTTTAATGACTTACCGATGGTGTCGATTTTTTCTATGTACCCATTCAAGTTTAGATCTGGGTACTCTAAAATTTGTGCAAGCTTAAGACATTTTTCAACAATGTTATAGTTTAACGCCTTTACAAAAAGCTCCCATTCTGCAACAGAAGGATCAAATTTTTCGTTCAATGATATTATGATTCTATTCTTTTGAGATAAAGCTGTGGGTTTTTTAGTTCTTGAGTTGAGGGAGGATTTTCTATGAGTGTTTTGAAAGTGTTTTTGCCCAGTTTTACATAGACATATTGGGTGAAATCCTTGCCCATGCTCTTTCTAACCTGATATGATGAAAAATCCGTACCCATGAAGGTTGTAAGATAGTTTTGAAAGTCTGTATCATCCTTTAGGATATTTTGTATGGCGAACTCGGCCATTCCCTCCATCGTTGTAAAGACTGCATGGTGTGTTTGGATTGGTTTGAGCCATTTTTTGTAAGTGTCTAGCAGTTTTGGAACGAACTCAGCAATTTTTGGATCAATGTCTACATGAGTGTAGGTCATGACGTCTGGGCCTAGCTGTTCTATGATGAAGTGATCTGGATTTAACATGAAAAACAGGTTAGCTCTTTTTGCAAGTGGGAAATCATCTGGTACTGGCTGCAACTTTAGGTATTCAGAAAGTTCTGTTGCATTTTTGTCATCGAGATTCAGAATTATTTTTGCTAGCTCTTCGTTGATGGTATTAACTTGAACTACTGCTTCTTTGTTTATCTTTTGTAGGTTTCCTTGTGCGGAATGAATTAGCTCTTCTAGAATGGTCATTTTTAGTGCACCCAGATAACCAGCCTTGACACTTCCATAGTTTGGTTTGTATGGCGCTCCTTGTTTGTATAGAATTATTTGTGGATATCTGGACAGGATGAATTTGTTAAGGTATACAGTATTGTCCAGGTAATCACCATAAGTTGTGGATATTTTAGAAATGTACATCTTTGCATAAGTTGAAAATACAAGAAACTTCGCGATATCTTGTTTGATTAGCTCGGCAATTTTTTTTAGGTCTTCGTTTGCAACAGCATTAAATAATTCATCGACATAATTCCTAGCTGTTTCGGTGAAAACCTTTCTTCCCTTTAGCTTTTTCAGATCTTTTAATTCTGGATATTCTAGCTTGATGTTACTTGGCAATGATACACCAAGAAAGTCTGATGCCTTTTGCTTTAGTTCTGGGAGAATCTTTTCAGAAATTTGTTCAATTGGATCGAATTTAAGTGCGAAATTGTTGTCTTCAGCAATTTTTTCAGCTAGCTCTGCGATTTCTTTTTCTTCATTTAGTTCTACTGCTAACTGTCCAATTAACGCCTCTGCAAATTCGTCTAGTTCTGGCAAATCTAATAGAGTCGTAGTGTGACTAGATTTAACACTAACTAGCATGATTAGTCTAATATTTTTCATTACTAATGTTTAATAATATAGGAATTTTTTTCCATTTTTATGAGCGCGGAAAATTTTGATGAAGAAGGTCTACTTAAAGATATACAAGTTTCTGAATTAGCTCTAAAAATTACAAAACTTTCTTTCAAGTGGAATAATTATTCAGACCCTATTAAAGAAGCACACGTACTTATGAGTAATGTTCGAAAACTTTCTCTAGAAATTTCAGAATATGAGCATAGAATGGGCTCTAAACTTAACGAGTACCAGAGAAATATAATTTATGATTCGATGGAAGATTTAGGAAAACTAATTCCTTCTTTGAAAAACAAGATCAAACATTATGAAAGTTTAGAAAATATAGCCGATTAAACAAATGTAATTCTTCGTCCTCCCATTTTGACATAAAACTATTTTATTCATCAACGAGTTGAACCTTCCATTGATCATTTACCCAAAGTCCCATCACTTTAACAGGCAAATTCCAAGATTTAATGAGACTAATTGATGTTCTAATCTGTATTAGGTGTTCATCTTTTGAGATAGGGTTTGCTGCACAATCATGATGTCCGGCAATAACTATCAGTGTGGAGTTGTGGGCCTTTATGGAGATGAGAATCTTTGATTTTATCTGCTCTATTTTTTCAATATTTGCCTCCAAAAATACTTTATCAGGGCCTGGTTCTGTTATTGTATCAACATAATCTACAGAATAGTTCTCTTTAATCCAATTTGAGACAGGCAGTTGGGTCCTACCATCTATACAATTGATTACTGTACCAAATTTACCAGATACCATAATAATTCATTTTATTCAGGTCTTTTATGCATCCCAATTTGCACCACAAGCATTGCAACGGCCTCTTTTTTTACCTTTAAGACTATAGTCAGAAAATACATATGCATCTGTTGAACCGCATACTACGCATGAAAAATTATTTTCGGTGCTCATCAATTCCTTCCTGTTATTTACCATAATTTAAGATTCGTTTTCTAGTTTGATCTTAGGAAAAAACCACTTTAGAGGTACTTTAGAATTGTTTTTTTATCTGATTTTGGAGGATCAGAAACTAAAGCAAAGCCGTACAATGGATAGGATTCTTTGTATTGCTTCATAAAATTCCATGCTACATCATGGGTCTTAAACTCTGTACGTAATCCATCAATCCTTGATTCTTGTCCAAAAACATCAAAACTGATTATAGAATAATTTTTTGGCCTGTTGTGGGGAATTGTTCTCCAGAACCACATGATTGCAAAGATAAAAGCCACTGCTAATATTATGGCAAAGCTTGCCTCCTTAAAGAAAGACAAGAATGTGTTAGGAATGGTTTGACCAAACAACACTACCAAAAATTGAGAAAATGATACTATAGCTATGCCTGGAATCAATACAAATCTAAAATTGTCAAAAACATTCAATTTTTTCATTACAAGTATTCGGTAGATTAAACTTTTTAACATTACTAATTATCATTTATTCCTAATGGTTAACAATCACATCAGAACTCATTTATCGGGCAGATAAACCGCTATGATGTTATCTCCCCGTAAAATTATGTAGCCAAGGTTCTTTGTCTCATTATCCGTAATATCCTCAGTTTTATGAAGAATTAGATTCATGTGTTGATCAAAGGCTTGTAGATTTCCTCTTATCAACCTCTTGTTTTTCAGCTTGATCATGATGGCCTTGTTAACACATCCTTCTAACATTTTGGCTATTTCAGAAGACAATTATTCACCATAAAATTATGCCGACTCGTCCTTAATTTCATTAACTTCGCTTACTTTATTTTGTTCATCAAGATCTTGATTAGGAATAGGTTTCCAATATTCTAACTTGCAAATTTTTTCACTATTTTTCATTTGCGTTCTTTTCATATCAAATGGGTTATTCTATTTTGCTTAAATGATTGTCTTTAAGGCATGGGCCACAAATTGAAACTACAAATGGAACGACTCTCTTACAGTTACACTTTGTACACATGCAACCATTTCTATAGTTTCTGAAGAAATCTCCCCGTCTTCGTTGCTAAGCCCTTGATCGTCCATCATTTGAATCCCTTCTTTTGAATGCAATATAATCCGTTGTTAATTATCAACCTTGAGAAACTATCTTCTTTGAGGCATAAAAGAGTCAGGTGTCTAGTAACTTCAGACCTTTACACCGGTTTCGAAGTGTAACCTCAGTTACACCAGCTGCCTGAGCTATAATCTTCTGCGAGCAATTCATTCCCATCCTAAGGGCTGAAATGTATAGAGCAGACGCTGCAATTCCCATAGGATCTTTTCCAGCTGAAATTTCATTTTGTTTGGCTTTTTTGAGAATCTTTACTGCATAGCGTTTTGTTTTTTCAGAAAGTTCAGCCTTGCTGGCAATTCTGGCAACACACTGTACTGAATCTACGACGGGCATCTTCAAATCTAATTCCTTTACCAATATCCTGTAGCAGAGAGCTAGATCTTTTCTTTTAATGTTAATTGCTGCTGTAATATCGTTCAAAGTTCTGGGAGTCTTTGTGTCACGACAAGCAGCATACAATGATGCTGCTATTAGTGCAGTGATTGACCTACCTCTTACTAGTTTTTTATCTAATGCTTTTCTGTAAATGTATGCAGCCTTTTCTATTATAGCATCAGATAAGGCAAGCTTGTCCTTCATTTTGCCAAGCTCGATAAATGCATGTCTCAAGTTTCTATCAACAGAATCATGAACCTGGGTTCTATTATCCCATATTCTAAGACGCTTGAGAGTCTTTTTCATAGAATAAGAAAGAGGTTTTCCTACAGAATCTCTGTTTATGGGATTGATT
>JAEHKQ010000076.1 GCA_016838795.1 Nitrosopumilales archaeon | reverse complement strand
GATTTCACACTTTGGACAAAATTTACCAGATCCCAACTAGATCTAGATCTCACCATTGGATTTAACATTTCATTAAATCTGTTAACAGTTCGTATCAAATGTTAATTATTTGGATTTCAAATGTTTTCAAGGATTCTTGGAGGTTTTATTCTCATTGCTATTAAAGACGAAATAGCAGCAACTAGAACAAATATTGCAATTGTTCCAAATTCGGGAATTTCTTGAAATTCAATTATTTCTTCTACATCCTGTGGAGGTTCAGCGTCTGGATAAATTCCACGTATTCCGATCTCTATATCAATTGGATTGTCAGATTCTAAAACTCTAGTTTGATGTTCAACCGAACCATCCATAGTGTGTGCATTTTCCAACATGAGAACATCTTCACCGTCCTGAATTACTCTAATATCATAATTCATGTGAGTAAGCAATTGGTTTTCATCATTTGTAAACACCAATTCTATTGGTAGGATATTTCCAGCTTCAGGATTATCGGTTTGAATTGTTATTATGGTTGAACCGTCAGCTGTTATCCTTTGTTCAGTTAGTTCAAAAACACTAGTGGGGCTTTGTATATCTTCTTCAGAGACTTGAACAATTACAAGTCCTACCTGCCATTTATGAATCATGCAAAAGTAAGGATAAACACCAGGTTCATCAAAACGAAATGCAAATTCTCCACCTGGATTAATTAAACTACTGTAAATTACTCCATCAGGCCCATCCGCTGGAGAACCACTTGTTACAGTGTGAGCAGCTGAATCTTGGTTGACCCACTGAACTACATCTCCTACATTTACTGTGATGGGACTTGGAATATAACACAGATCAGGCTCCTCACATGCTGGCGTATGTGACCCCTTGGGAATACTGACTTCAAATTGTTCTGCAAAAGAGGCATCTAATAAAATTCCTACAGCTAAGAAAATCGCAAATAGGAACAATATTTTGTTAAACATTAACCAGATTTTTTACAAATTATGACGATAAAAGGGTTCAAAGTTTCAAAATACTTACAGATGTGGTAAAAAAGAAGCTTGATTCTATATTCAAGTTAGAAATCGCTCATTAACAGTTCGTATCAAATGTAAATCAAGGATTCATCATTCCTTGACTCATCATGCCCATGCTATTCTGGGCATGCAACTTCATCATTACCAAGTAATTGTCAACATCAACGTTGGTTATCTCACCATCAACTCCTGGCATACTTTCAAACATTCTTTGTACCATAGATGCTTTTTGTTCCATACCGCCTGATTTCCAAACTATCATTGGGGCATTTACTACATTGTCTGTCTTTTGAATTGTTAATTCGCCATTTGATTCAGCTTCTAAGATTTCTTCAATTGATGTTAAGACTCTTGGGGTTGAATCATCATTCCATGTAACGAGATGCGGAACTCTAAACTGACTGTATTCCATTTGACCTGGAATTGAATCAAAGACATCTATCTGAAACATGAATGGTCCTCCTCCATATGGCTCAGATCCTGCAATTCCATTTGTAAACACATAAACTTTGGACATATCGTCTTCTGGAATATTCTTAAGCTCAGAAGTGTGTAGCGTTGGAAAGTTAATCATCCAAGTCATCATTTCTGCCATTGCTTTGTCAGAGACTTCAGTGTGAACAAAGAATACTCTTTCTCCGTTGTAGTAACCATCTATCATCGGAATTATAATTGGAGCGTTCACATTAAACGACATATCAGACATCATTGGTTTTTGTCTCATTTCAGACCCCAGAGTGGTATCTAACCACTTGGCAGTCATTTTGGGGTTTTGAGACATCATCATGTCAAATAACTCTTGGTTTGTAAACTTCATAGTACTTGGATTATATGTTACCGATAAAATGGCAAAACTAATTCCTATTCCAGCAAAGAAGACACCAATAGTTATTCCAATCCATACAGCTCGTCTTGTCATGTAGTATTCTGATTTGTAATATCATTTAATTGCATTTAATGACAACTGTAAACAACGAATCCGTTAAGACCCAGACCATTTATGGGATTAATTTAGATTCTAATACAATTTCTCAAAATTAGTTAAATTCTGCTGTTATAGGATTTGTAAAATTAGTTTGATGCCATAACAATTTTGAGAAATTCATGTTTAATTTTATTTTAATTTTAATTTTCTAGCTCGTTTTTTCTTAGTTCTTGTTGTACGTGATTTTAATTTTCTAGCTCGTTTTTTCTTGGATTTAATACTCTCAAGTTTAGTTGTAAATTTCTTTAATTGCACTTTTATCATTTCATTCTCAGACTTGATTTGTTGTAGTTCATCAGCAATAGAGTTATTCTCAGATCTTAAGGATTCGTTCTCAGACTTGATTTGTTGTAGTTCTGATGTAAGAGAATCTTTTTCTGATTTTACAGATTCGTTCTCAGATTTGATTTGTTGTAGTTCTGATGTAAGAGAATCTTTTTCTGATTTTACAGATTCGTT
>JAEHKQ010000075.1 GCA_016838795.1 Nitrosopumilales archaeon | reverse complement strand
CATGTTTTCAGATTTTTTAACTAGATTGTCACCTATCCAACCAGAAACTGGAATGATTGGAACTGTATCCACCTTGAATCCAACTGATTTGATGAGTTTTTCACCCTTTTCTTTAGCTGATTTGAATGCATCTTCAGAATATTTGCTATCATCCATCTTGTTAATTGCAATGATTAATTGGTTAACACCTAATGTCTTTAACAAAAATGCGTGCTCTCTAGCTTGGCCCCCTGGAGCAACAGCAGTGTCAGTTTCACCTTCTTTGGCAGAAAGTACCAAAACTGCACAATCGGCTTCAGATGCACCGGTAATCATGTTTTTGACAAAGTCACGATGTCCAGGAGCATCAATTAATGTGAAAAAGTATTTTGGGGTTTCAAATTTTTGAAAAGCGAGATCGATTGTAATACCTCTTTCTCTTTCATCTTTAATATTGTCCAAAACCCATGCGTACTTGAAGGTGTCACCCTTTCCCGTTTTTTCTGATTCTTCAGCATGTTGAGCAATAGTTCTTTCATCTATTACGCCCAAATCCATAAGGAAATGACCCATGGTTGTAGACTTGCCATTATCAATATGACCAGTAATTATCAAGTTCAAGTGGGGTTTATCTGCCATATCGAATTCGTAATGAAGGGGATTTATTACCTTTCCGCTTTTTTTAAAAAACTTTGAGCTTTTTTCAATTTTTTTAGAATCGATTTTTTTGAGAAATTACACATAAATCAAAGATGTTATTGACAGAATTAGTGAAAATTACTGTTTCTGTGATCAAGGCAGATGTTGGAGGAGTTGGTGGCCATACACTTCCAAGTGATGGTTTGTTGGATGCTGTTAAAAAAACGATCAAAAATGCTGGCGATTTGTTAATTGATCATTACATTGGGTTTTGTGGAGATGACATTCACATACTAATGACCCACACAAAAGGAAAGGATAGCAAAGAAATACATCAACTAGCTTGGACTGCATTTGAAGAGGCTACCAGAGTAGCAAAGGAAGAAGGGTTGTATGGAGCAGGTCAAGATCTTCTAAAGGATTCTTTTTCAGGCAACGTTAAAGGAATGGGTCCAGGTGTGGCAGAGTTAGAGTTTGAAGAAAGGCCAAACGAAGCATTTACAATTTTCGCTGCAGATAAAACCGAACCGGGAGCTTTCAATTATCCATTTTACCGTTTGTTTGTTGATAGTCTAAGCAATACAGGATTAATTGTGAACGAATCACTTGCTGAAGGGGTTATTTTCAACATAATGGATGTTGAGGAAGGTAAAATTGCTGAGCTTTCTTTATGGGAAGATAAACCTACTATTGAAGCAGCTTTAATGTATCCGGGTCGTTATGTAGTATCCACAATTAACACAAAAGACGGAGAGCCGATTGTTTCCGCGTCTACAGACAGATTGCACAATATAGCTGGCACTTATGTTGGAAAAGATGATCCAATTTGCATTGTTAGAACACAAAAAAAGTTTCCTGCAACGGAAGAGGCAGGAAGCGTCTTTAACAATCCACATTATGTTGCAGGAAATACCAGAGGAAGTCATCATATGCCTTTAATGCCAGTGAAAATTAATTCAGCAGCTACAATTGATTTTTGTATTCCTATGGTCTCAGCTTTAGTTTTTAGTATGCATAATGGAAAATTGGTAGGACCTTTTGATGGATTTTCAACTGCTGATTGGGATTATATAAGAAATATAGCAACTCGAAAGGCATTGGCAATGCGAAGCCAAGGGTTCATTCATCCTGCAACACTCGTTCCTTCAGAATTAGAATATGCTGAAGGCTATAAAGCAAGAATGAAAAAACTTCAAAGTAAGATGAAACCATTAGAAGATAACAAATCATCTGCACAAAGAAAGGAATCATATGACGATCCAGATTAAAACAATACAAAAAATCATTTCCTTTGTATAACTTTGCTCTGGTTTCAGACATGCCTAAATCTAATAAAAAAAACATCTTCAAGTACCTATAGTTCATTTTTTATTCTAGAAACTTCAAAACATCAAAGTGGAATTTGCGGTTTTAGCAGAATCATTCAAAAGAATGGAGGATACTACAAAGAGATTAGAATTAACACAATTACTTGTAGAGTTATTTAAAAAAACCTCTCCCGAGTTAATTTCAAAAATAGTTTACTTGATTCAAGGAAAACTACGACCTGATTTTGAAGGAATTGAACTTGGAGTTGCAGAGAAACTTGCAATAAAAGCAATTTCAAAATCCTCAGGAATTCCTATTATAAAAATTGAAGATGAATATAGAAAAGGAGGAGATTTGGGTCATGCTGCATCAAAAATTTTAGAACAAAAATCACAAACAACTTTCGTTATTGAAGATATTACAGTTGAAAGAGTTTATGAAACACTTTACAAAATTGCAAAACTTGAAGGAACAAGATCTCAAGACATGAAAATGAAATACATTTCTAGTCTGTTGAATGATGCAAGTCCTCTAGAAGCTAGATTTATTCTCAAAATTTTGTTGGGAATCTTGCGTTTAGGTATTGCAGAAAACACTGTGATGGATGCACTTGCAATATCATATACCGGAACAAAAGAAAATCGAGAATCGTTGGAACGTGCTTACAACGTATCTAGTGACCTGGGTAAAGTAGCTGAAGTGACTGCAATGATGGGATTGAGAGGGATAGAAACTTTCCAAGTTACAGTTTTCAACCCAATTCGACCAATGCTTGCAGATAGAGTGAAAAGTGAAAAAGAAGCAATCATCAAAATTGGAAACAAGTTTGCTGCAGAATACAAACTTGATGGTGAACGTGTACAGATTCATAGTAAAAAAGATAAAGTAATTCTATTTTCAAGAAGTTTAGAAAATATTACTAGTTATTATCCAGATATTGTTGATAATCTTTCCAAAGCAATCAAAGCAGATGAAATAATTTTAGAGGCAGAAGCTGTAGCTATAAACGAAGATTCTGGAGATTTTTTACCTTTTCAGGAATTAATGCATCGAAGGAGAAAACACAAAATAGAGAAAGCTGTTTCTCAATATCCTATCACAGTGAATTTTTTTGATGTGCTATTTGTAGATGGAAAAAGCTGTCTAGATTTAGAATATTCGGAACGCCGAAAATTGCTTGAAACGATAGTTTCAGAAAATGAATTTGCTAAACTTGTTCCAATGACAATTGTTCAAAATGAAAATGAGATTGAAGATTTCTTAGAAAATAGCATTAATTCAGGTTGTGAAGGATTGATGTTAAAAATGTTGGATGCCCCTTACCAAGCTGGGGCTAGAGGGAGTTATTGGCTCAAATTAAAACGAGAATATAGGAATGAGTTAGGAGATAGTTTAGATTTAGTTGTAATTGGTGCATTTTTTGGAAGAGGTAGGCGTACAGGCAGATATGGTACATTGTTATTGGCAGCATATGATGATGAAACCGATACTTTTCCAAGTCTTTGCAAAGTTGGGACTGGTTTTACTGATGAAGATTTAGATCAACTCTATCAGTTGTTATCTGATAAGGTTACATTGAAAAAGAATCCTAGGATCAATAGTCAAATGGAAGCTGATGTGTGGTTTGAGCCAGAACTAGTAATAGAAATTGTTGCTTCAGAGATTACCTTGAGTCCAATTCATAAAACTGCAATGAACGCAATAAGAAAAAACACTGGATTAGCATTACGATTTCCTAAGTTTACTGGTAAAATTAGAATGGAGAAAGCCCCCGAAGATTCTTCTACATCTGAAGAAGTTATTGCCCTCTATAAAGGGCAGAAAAAAGTAATCCAAGACACCAAGCAAATTTAATTTCATGAATTCGTATTTTATACAAGGATTTAATTAGCGTCACAAAAGAAAAAATCTCTGAAATGTATAGCGGCGAACTTGAGGTCCAAGCCAAAAGGAAAGCTGTCGCTGTTCTACAGGATGAAATTAATAGAATTCTAAATGCGGCAAGGGAATTAGTTGCATTGCCTGAAATGGTTGTGAAAAAAGACAAAGCCGGAATCAAAAAGACTCTTGAAGCAATTTCAACTATTGAAGATGAAGTAGAAAATCTTCGCCGAAAGATTACAAGAGAAGTTGCAGATGTTGGAGGTTTGATCATGAATAGAGAAAATCTTCTTAACACCGCATATACAATGGATGAAATTGCAGGATACATAACTGGTATAGCATTCAAACTTTCAAATATCAAAGGTTCAACCCTCAAGAGTTCAAAAATAGACAAAGATCTTACAAAATTAATTGAACTCGTGGTTGATGAGATTTACAAACTTAATGAGATAATTCGTAGTTTAAACACAAATACAGCAAATGCTATAGAGCTTGCCCAAGAAACTCAGACTATAGAGAGAGAAATTGATTTAAGATATCGCCAAGCCACAATGGTACTTTTGTCTGAGGTGACTAACATAAAAGAACTCTTACTGATTAAAGATGTGATTGAGGGAATTGAGGAAATGGCGGATAAATGTCAACGAGTTTCTGATTCTTTTATTATGTTAGCACTGAGTCTATAACTTGAAAAGTGAATTAATAGAAAATCGTATTATAGTCTGGAACATAGAAGATTCAAAAAAACTTTTTGGTCAAGGATATTATGGAAAGCCGATTGGAATTCCAAAACCAAAGATTGAAGAAATCAACGTTCCACTAATTCT
>JAEHKQ010000074.1 GCA_016838795.1 Nitrosopumilales archaeon | reverse complement strand
TGAATATCAATAAATTAAATAGAAAATTTTCTTAAATTCCATTAAATTCTTGTAAATTTTTTAACTAAAAAATAAATAGGTTAAAAACATAGTAAAAATAATGCCGATGGATATAAATTCTATCGACTAAAACAGCGTGGTCCCGCAGAACAAAAATGGATCAAGCACTGTGTCTTGAAATGAGAGGTAATCTCTCAAAGTTCTGCTGTTTGGGGATCACGCCACCTTGATTTTCTTTAGAGTATCCTTTTCAAAGAAATTGAAACTGGCCCATCATAGTTTTCATGAGGATTTATGGTTATCTGTATCAACTGAGAAGAAGGAATCTTAATTGTTGATTCTTCATCCCCAATATAGCTCCATGTATAATATTCAGAAATTCCTGTATCATGAAAATCTGAATGAAGTACAAATCTCTCCGTGTAATAATAATTAGGCCCTTGAAGAAAAATTGCAATTGTTTGTGGGCTGTCCCCATTAGGTACAAATGCGAAATAATAACTACCTTCTTGAATTTCGAAAGAATCTGTAAAAACTCCATTCTGATACATAGTTGGATCTGCCAAAGTTACATGAAAAATAGATTGGTGGTTCTTGTCAGCCGAATCAATCAATGTATAGACTCCAAACACCATTGCTATTCCAACCCCAACTGAAATATATCCAATAATTTTTGGTTTCAACCCCAATTCGGCTAAAAAACAATATTTAAATACATTTTTTTAATCTTAATTGTAAAATGGTTAAATGTCCTCTATGCGGCGAACTGCTAAATCATGAATCATTAGTATTTAACCACATCAAAAAAATTCATCCTCAAAGGCCCACCATTATAAATTACTGATTATTTCCATTTTTGCCTTAGGCTAACTTTGTTAGGAAAATTTTATACTCAGTGAAGCAAATTTTACATCCTAAATTAAAAATTAACATTTTGAGCACCGGTCGTGACTAGCTTTCAAAACAAATGGTCCAAACCACCATCTTCAGGAATTACTGAAAAGATCACGGAGGCGGTAAAACCAAAGGGCCCTCTAAAATCAAGAGTAGAGATAGCTATCCAAAGACTTCAAAAACAGATTTCTAAATTAGATAATATGCTTTCAAAATTAAAAGAGAGAGATGAAAAAATTTTTCAACGAGTTGTCGTTGCGACTCAGCAACATGAAACTCAAACGAGCAAAGTA
>JAEHKQ010000073.1 GCA_016838795.1 Nitrosopumilales archaeon | reverse complement strand
TATCCAATCATAATTTTGGGCATCATAATTCTTGTTTCAGGAATTGTTTTTCATTTTCAAGGTCAGGGTTTAGTGGGTCCAGAATCATCCTTCATGTATTCTAACCCAGACTGGATAACATATGGGCAACAAATAGTTGTTGCAGGAATTGTGATTCTAGCAATTGGGATAGGCATAACTGTTTCAAAAAAAGGCTAATTGGTTACACGTAAGGTGATGGTAGTTCGAATTTTTTCTAACTTTCTAATCTTAGTTGTTATTAGATCATCCATTTTTGTTCCATCATCTGTTTCGGCTTCAATAACGATGTCATAGTCACCATAAGTAATCATCACATTTTTTATTTCATCAATATCCATAAGTTTGGAAGAAAGATCATGCTCAGTTCCAATTTCACATACAATCAAGATGTATGCTTGTTCCATACTAACAAAAGTTGATGGCTTCTCACTTCTAATTAATCATTGCGAAGCAACAATCTGTCAAAACCCTGATCCAATTGGATCGGTTGGTTTCATTATCTCACGTAAAAGTATAGTTGCAAATGAACCTCTAGAAAGTGAAAACGATATGATGTTATCCTTAACTGAATAATTTGTACAATGAATAGAACTGTTTCTGTATCCTCCTTCATTACTTACCTCTTGTATTTCTTTGAAGTAAAAGTCCTTTGTGGTAATTTCTTCATCTTGAAGAATTTGTGAAATATAATAATGAAATCGTGTTTTTTTGTAATAAGAATAACCTACAAGAGGGATTGAAAGATTTTGATCTAATCCATTTTCATATTTTCCAAGAATTCCGTTTTTGTCAAAGCAAACATCACCATCTTGTGGAGTAAATAGTTCTTCATCATTCTCAAATGCCAGGCAAAGGGTTCTGTTGAATATAAAAGATTGATATGATTGCACAAAAAAACGTCGAATTGAAAGCGGTAACGCCCTAATTGCTTTGAAATGGTCATTGTGATTAATCATTTCAGAAACTACAATTTTTTCAAGATCCATTTGTGGAGGAATTTCTGAAACAAGTTTCTTAAAACTAGATTCATCAGCCAGTCTTTTCCGTAAATCTGTATTTCTAGAGTCATGTTCGCTGGTAAACGAGAGAAGCAATCTGACTGCCTCTGGGAAATTACGCTGTAAAATGGACTTGCCTACTAAATGAGTTACAGGTCTTGATGAACCAAATCGTTGGTAACCATGAAAATTCAAAATTTTATCATAATCATTAAACTGGGAAGGACTAGATGTTGGCTCTGAAATTTTGATTGTAAAATGGTTTCCAATCATATCCTTTTTTGTCAATGGTTTTTTTACAAATCCAACTTTTTCAATGGAAAATTTTTTTGTTGAAAAATTTTGAATTATTTTTGATTTCTTCATAGAACACACATATTGTTCTGTAATTGCAGATGCGTCCTTTAATCCAAGAGATTTTAATCGTATTCCTGTTTTGTTGAAAATATCTTTTAAAGCATGATTCGTGTCGATGTTTTGTTTTTTTAGTTTGTAAACTGCATAACCATCATTTTGTTTTATTAAAGACATAGTCTTGTCAGAAAGAATTTCAGAAACCAAAAAATCTTCTGCATTTTGACGAATTTTTCCGCCACACCCATCTGTTGATGTAGAATAAATTGAAATTCCTATATCAGTATCTATTTTTGGGATCACGATTCAATTGTAAGAGTGATATATTTTGAAATCGTAACCTCATCAGTTTGTGCACCAATAAGGATTTTATGAGAAATAGCTAAAGCATTTTCATCAATAGTGATCGAAGTTTGTATCATACGTGGCCCATCAAAATCAAGTTGAAATTGAGTGACATCAGTTACTATCATAATATCAGAAAATTCTGCAGTATCAGCATTAATCACTTGGACAATTGGGATATCGCTGTTAGTGAGCGGTATTACTTGTAAAGTAAGTGTAATAGTTTCGCCTTTTTTCAAACTTATTTGTGTATTATCTAGTTCTACTTTGAAAGGAAGTTGTACTGAAGTATCGAGAACGCCAATATTGTTTTCAACCCATTCGGTAAACCAAATCTTGCTTCCATCAATTGTAAAATCAAAAATCTGAGCCAAGCCACAATCTTTGATTTGTTCACAATCGGCCCAACCAGGATTCTTAGATGGGACCATATACTCAGTTAGAGTTTCTGTTTTTGGATCAAATATGGCTATTCTGTTTGCGGTTTGTTCATTGAAAACCAATCTGTCATTCTCATCAAGATTAATCCAATATGGTCTAGTGACTGGGTTTTTGATTAGCCCAGAAGCATTACCATATGTAGAAATGGTTGGGTCAGATGTAACATATTTTGTAAAGGACTCTGTTTCAGGATCAAATCTAAAGAAATAGCTACTTGATGTCTCTGCTAACCAAATTTTTCCATCCGAATCCACAGCAGCTCCATTTGGTGTGTTTAAACCAAGAGGAAGTTTGAATACTTGAAGAAAATCAAATAGTGGTAAAGCCTCCTCAGAATTAGATAGAGAGGCAAAATAGTCGCCTTGAGCAAACCTAACCAAAAATCCACCTTGTTGGAAAACCCAATTCGTATACCACAAATTATCATTCGAGTCAACTGCAAACCCGCCAGTAACAGAGTTCGGAATTGGGGAAGGCAGACTCAGGTAAGCAAACTCTCCACCTGATTGAGCCGCATCAAAGAATGTAATTTTATTTCCAGAAAAGTCGTTTACAATAACTTGAGAACCATCTACCTGTAGTCGTTGCGGTAGAGATTCACCTTCAGTAGGATAGTTTAATCTCTGATAATTCTCATCTTGGATTGAAAATTTCCAAATAGAATCAAATGCTTCATCGGTATACCAAATAGTACCATCAGAAGAATAATCCATTCCCCACATCATTGATCTTGCATTCTTTGGCCAAGTTGGATTTTCATACTCGGTGAAGGTTTCAGTTATTGGATTGAATTTTGCAATATTACCAGTGTTTGTTTCCGCAAACCACACGTTTCCTTGTGGGTCAGTCGTAATGGCTAAAGGTTGAGTACAGTCTGTTGGAATTTTATACTCTTTGACATATGCATTTGATTTTGCTACACCGGTTCCACAAAATTGAGCTCTTTGTTCATCAGGAAAGTTGTCAGCCGGAGTGCCAGTAACAGTCATCTCTAATTCTGAATCAGGTGGGGAAAAGCCTTTCATTGATGCTGCTGCTCCCCAAAAAAATAACAAACTGCCTATTGCTACTAAAAAGATTATTCCTTTGGTCTGTTTCTTCACAACTGAAAACTTAAGTAGCCATGTTATATCTCATTCCAACAACAACAAAATGTGGATTATAATAATTTCAAATCTCCAGTAACTTTATTGATAAGATCTTCTGGAGCTGGCCCCAACGAAATACAAGTCGTGGTTCCTGGAGCGATTTGCGTATGTCCTGCATCCGTTACTTCGGACCAAGGGATGTTTAGAGAAATTGCATGTTCTCTTACTTCTTCTAATTCTTTCATACTATTCACTTTAACAACAACTTTTTCTTGTCCATTCCACCATTCGTTAAACCACTCTGGATGGGATTTTCTGACATGTTCTGCACCTAAAACACATGCATGGCCCACTTGGGCAGCAATTTTTCCTTTCGCCATGTCTAGATCAGTTCTTACAGCAATGACTTGTTTCACACTAGACATATTCAATATCAATTAACAAGTGTAATGAAAAACTTTTCATCTCAATAGAATCAGTTAATTTTGACATATTGAATATGGAAATTGATCGATTTAGACTGTTCCATTTTGGTAATTTGTGTTTGGATTCAATCTTTTAAATTAAATAATTGTACAAAAAATACAAACTATGAACTACGATGTTGTAATTGCTGGAGGAAGTGTTGCAGGATTATTTTGTGCTAGAGAAATTGCTAGAAATGGACATAGTGTACTTGTTTTGGAAGAGGATTATGAAATAGGCACCCCCGAACATTGTGGCGGATTAGTTAGCCTGTCAGCATTAGAAGAATTAGGAATAATTCCACACAGTAAAACTTTTGAACACTTGATAAATTCCGCTCAAGTTTTTGCCCCAAATGGTGATAGTTTTATCATAGACTCGAAAAAGCAAAAGGTTGCAGAAGTAAATAGAAGAGAGCTAGACAAGCAAATAGCACATCAAGCCCAAAAAAATGGTGCAGATATCAAAGTAAAAACAAGTTTTCAGGAACTTACAGAAGAGGGGGTAAGGACAAGTGATGGTGATATTAAATGTAAAATTGTTGTTGATGCAAGGGGAGTATCATCCCTCATTAACAAAGATAGAGATGGTATTCTTTTGTCTGCTCAATATGAGATTTATTCAGATTGGATCAAGAAAGACAAAGTAGAAGTTTATTTTGATCAAGAAAAATATCCTGGCTTTTTTGCATGGATTATTCCTTCTAATGATGGGATGGGAAAGGTAGGGGTGGCAGGAAGAGGGATAAGAGCTGCACAAGTTCTAGAAGAATTTCTTTCAAAGAAAGGAAAGTTTTCCATAATAAGAAAAATTTTTGCTCCAATTTGGATTAAAGGTCCAATTGACAATTTTGTATCTGATAGATTGGTAATAATTGGTGATGCCGCTGGGCAATCAAAACCGACAACAGCTGGAGGAATTTTTTCTTGTGGATTTGCTGGAATTCTAGCTGGACAAGCTATAGCAAAATATCTAGAGACTGGAAAAAAATCTGAACTCAAGGAATATCAAAAAAAATGGAAAGAAAAATTTGAAAAAGAGTTTGAAAAACAATTGTTTGCAAGAAAATTACTCGAGAGATTAGATAATCAAACAATTAACAAGTTGTTCGAATCAATTACTCCAGAAATAACTAAAGAGATTTCAGAAAATGATGATTTTGATTTTCATACTGGTTCAATAATAAAACTTCTTGGAATAAAGAGATCTATAAAAACAGCTCAAACGCTAATCGGTAGTGAAATCAAAAAACTCCTATCGTAATCTGACTGGATTTTTCCAAGGAAGGTATAAATCCGGTCTGTAGAGAATCTGGGATAATGTCTACTATATCACTTCCAGTATGTAGTTGTTGTCACAGAAATATTATGCCTAATGATAAGTGCGTAAAATTTGACTGTCCTAACTGTGGTTCTGTGTTGATTTGGAGATGCCAAAGTTGCAGACAGGCAGCCAGAAATTATACATGCAGTTCATGTAACTTTTCGGGGCCTTAGAAAAATGGCTCAACTTTTACTCATAATCAAAATCCTTCCAACTGGCACAGAAGTTGATTTAGATCAAGTAGCAGTTAAGATCAAGCAGACACTCAAAGATGGAATCATGTTGAGAAATTACATTAAAGAGCCATTAGCTTTTGGCCTATACTTTATCAAAGGAGAATTCATTTTGGAGGATAAGGAAGGACAGATGGATTCGTTAGAAGGTTCAGTTAGATCCGTTGAAGGTGTAAGTGAATTTGAAGTTCTTAACATGAGCAGAATGTCGGTTGATGTAAAGTAGGTGACGGTTTGGTACGTAAAGACGAGCCCTTACAAATGCGAATAGGAGAGGCAAAACAAAGGGATGTTGGAAAAAAACGTGCAAGAATTGGACCGGATGCGATGGATTTTCTCACAGTTACTCCTGGCGATGTAATCGAAATTTCTGGTTCTAAATCAAGCTGTGCTGTTGTTTGGCCATCGGATGAAGATGAAAAACATCCTGACGTAATGCGAATTGATGGTCAAACAAGAAAAAATGTTGGTGCGTCATTAAATGATATTGTTAAAGTTAAAAAAATTTCCAGTAAAGTTGCAAAAACAGTTGTTTTGATGCCGGTAAATGACACGGTAACAATAGACAAAGAATTTACAGATTTTGTCAAAAACAGATTGAAAGGATTGCCCCTTGCACAAAGTGATGAAATTTCTGTAATGATTCTTGGTAATTCTATGGATTTTAAGATTAACAAAATTTCTCCAAAAAGTATTGTGAAGATAGATCGTTCTACAAGTCTTACCATTCTGACTGAGACTACAGGAGATAAGAAACCTCGATTGACATACGAAGAAGTTGGTGGGCTAGGAACTAAGATTAAGGCAATGAGAGAAATTGTTGAGCTTCCATTACAGCATCCTGAGCTTTTCACTAGATTGGGAGTAGAACCACACAGTGGAATTTTACTTTATGGACCGCCAGGATGTGGAAAGACGTTGATTGCAAAAGTTCTTGCAAATGAATCTGAAGCAAACATGTATTTAATTAATGGGCCAGAAATTATGAACAAGTACTATGGAGAGACAGAAGCTCGTCTTAGAGATATTTTCAAAGAGGCAAAAGATAATTCTCCAAGTTTAATTTTTATCGATGAAATTGATGCGATTGCTCCAAAGAGAGAAGAGGCCTATGGAGATGTTGAAAAAAGAGTTGTCGCCCAGTTACTTGCATTAATGGATGGACTGACAGAACGGGGCAATGTCATAGTTTTAGGTGCAACAAATAGACCTGATAGTGTAGATCCTGCACTTAGAAGACCCGGTAGGTTTGATAGAGAGGTAGAAATTTCGGTTCCAAATGATGATGGAAGGTTGGAAATTCTTCAAATTCACACACGCGGAATGCCACTTGCTAAAGGAATTGACCTAAAGGATCTAGCGTCCGAATTGCACGGTTACACTGGCGCCGACATTAAATCGCTGTGTAGAGAAACAGCTATGAAAGCCATAAGGCGATATCTTCCCAAAATCGATTTAGAAAGTGAAAGAATTCCATCTGAGGTTTTACTAACGATGGAGATTAAATTAATTGACTTTTACGACGCAATGCATGAAGTCGTCCCAACTGCGATGAGGGCATTTTATGTTGAAAGGCCGAAGGTATGGTGGCAAGATGTTGGAGGTTTAGATGAGATAAAGAAAACACTGAATGATAATCTAATTCTTGCAATGCACGACCCTGCAAAGTTCAACAAAATGGGAATTAAACCGCCAAAAGGAGCATTGATCTATGGCCCTCCTGGTTGTGGAAAGACATTACTAGCAAGAGCTCTTGCAACTGAAAGTGGAGCAAATATGATACTTGTTAAAGGTCCTGAAATTCTTTCAAAATGGGTTGGAGAGTCAGAAAAGGCTATAAGGGAAATTTTTAGAAAGGCTAAAGCTTCATCGCCATGTGTTGTAATTTTTGATGAATTGGACTCCCTTGCAAGATACAAATCAAATGAAGAGGGAGCAGGAGAAACTATTCTTAGTCAGCTTCTAACTGAGATGGAAGAGGGAGTATCTTCAAGAGTGGTAGTTATTGGAATTACAAATAGACCAGATTTACTTGATAACTCTTTACTAAGAGCAGGTAGACTAGATCTTGTGCTCTTTGTTAATCCTCCCGATGAAAAAGGAAGGCTGGAGATCATTAAGATTTTGACCACAAAGATGCCGCTAGACAGTGATGTAAAATTGCAAGAGATTGCGGTTTCCACTCAAAATTATACTGGAGCTGACTTGGCGTCATTGTGTAGAGAAGCAGTTGTGAGCGCAATGCAAAACAACTCGAATAAAATTTCTAGTTCTGACTTTGCAGCAGGGTTGAAAAAGGTCAGACCTTCAATCACTAAGGATGTCGATCAGTGGTACAATAATGTAAAAGAAAGTATATCTAACGTGGTACCAAAAGCAATTGATAAAACATTTTACGGATAAACATGACGCTCCCATTAAAAAATTCAGTATTTGATAAGATTAAGGAACATGGTTCACTTACTGATTCCGAGCTTTCAAAGGCGTTAATTAAGGATGGCTTTGTTATTGCTGAAGACAGATTCAACAAGTTACTACTCGATCTGGAGATCATAGGCAGAATCAATGTCACATGGCTTACAAAAGATACTCGTCGCATAGAGGTAATAACAGAAAAAGTTGAAGTAGATGAGATCGAAGCACAAAACAAAGCTATGATTGAAAAGGATTATGAAGCTAGTTTTCCAGGTGCAGAAAACGAGTAAATTTTAAAATCTAAAGTGAAAAGCAGCGTCTAATGCAATTCCCACAAATATTATTGTAAGATATGGAGCTGTTACTTTGTACGCTTTCCATGCAAAGTCAGATGTTGGATTCTTTGTAAGTTTGTAATGATATACCAACATCATTCCCCCAGAAATTGCTGCAATAACTATGTAAACTATTCCCATACCAAATGCATACAGCATCAAAGAGAATGGCAGTAAGATGATTGTATTTGCTAAAATGTATTTTGAAGTTTTTTGCATCCCAATTACAACAGGCAACATTGGAACTCCGGCTTGTTCATAGTCGTCCTTGATCTTCATGGCAAGGCACCAAAAGTGTGATGGGGTCCAAGCAAAGACAAGAAGTCCTATCAAAAATCCCAAAATGTCCATTGAGCCAGTGGCAGCAGACCAGCCTGCCATCGATGCGGCACTGCCAGCAAATCCACCTATAACAATGTTTGATGGGTTAAGGCGCTTAAGCCACAGTGTGTAAACTATAACGTAGAAAAAGATTCCAAGTGCGATAAAGAAGGTTGTAAGAGGATTTAACATAAAGTAAGAATAGATGACAGCTGCACAGCTAACCGCTAAACCATAAACAAGTGCGTGATTTGCTTTTAATCTTCCTGATGGAATTGGACGTACACTTGTCCTTTTCATTTTTAGATCAATGTCTCTGTCATAATAGTGATTCAGTGCACTTGAACCTGCAGAAGCGAGTGTGCCAGCAATGATGATGTGAATTAAACCAAGATTGTCTAGCTCTGGTCCAACAAGTTTGCTTGCAGCATACATTGATGTCACTGCAGTTATCACAAGAAGTATGATAATGCGCGGTTTTGATATCTCAAATAGTTCTTTAGCACCCAATCCTCTTCTTGGTTTTCCTATCGGAATTTAATTTCTTCGACTTTTTTGATCCAAATTGTTTCAAAAGAATTAAGTATCTCACAGAAACGAGCTACTACGAATGAGCAATTGGGACCTAATGATGCCAGGGATGGGTCTAACTTCCATAGGGTTAGCGGGAGTCGTTATTTCGTATGCAGGCATTGCACATACTTTCAGCGATGGAATGCACGCACTTGCAGGACTTACTATGTTTTTTGGTCTTATTTTTCTCTCCGCCGGTATTTTGGAAGGAGGGGTTTCAACAAGCAATAAAGCAAAAGTAACTACTTTAGTGATTTTGGCTATTGCATCATCTTTTGGAGTTCTTGCACTCACAATGAGTGAAAGTAGTATTCTTCCAACATTTGCTGGACTAATGATGATGATTACAATACCATCCATTGTAATTGCTTATGTTGCAATGAAAATGCCAAAGTATCTAAAGCCTATTGCTGGAATCATGATTCTTTCTGTAGTAGCAATAATTACAGCATACGTTGGATTTGGAGTGTATGGTCCTTCACCATATCTTTTACAGGAAGTTGCCGAAGAAACAGTTGAAGAAATAGTTAAAGTAATACCTACTGGTACTCCAGTATTTACGATTTCTATTTTGGAGGGATCAGCTGAGCAAGAAATGCCTGATTACGAGCCTGATGTTGCCAATGTCCCCAAAGGTCATGTTGTAGAGTGGACAAATAATGATAACGTGGTTCATACAGTTACCAGTTCGATTGACTTTGGTGAAACCTTTGATTCTGGTTTGCTAAATTCTGGTGAAAAGTTTCTAATTAGCACGAAGGACCTTTCTTTGGGAGCATATGAGTACATGTGCATTGTTCATCCATGGATGGTATCTACTCTTATTGTAGAAGAATAGTTTTGGAAAAATCAATCGTTATTTCACAAGCCCAAAAAGAGCTTTTGTTAAACCACGCCTCAAAATCGAATCCAAATGAATCCTGTGCCATATTATTTGGAAAAATAGAGAACGAAAAAAGCATGGTGAAAGATGTGTTTTTGACAGAGAATATTGATGATTCTCCCATTAATTTTACTATTTCAAATGAGGAACTTCTCAAAGCATACAAAATGGCAGAAGAAAAAAATCTAGATGTTGTTGGAATTTTTCACTCCCATCCTGGCTCAAATGCTTATCCGTCAAGTACAGACAAAAAATTCATGTATTCTAATCCAGTTATTTGGATAATTTCTTCGGGAGAATCAAATGAGCTTAAAGCGTTTGAGTTAGAACCGGAAATAATCGAAATACCAATTGTTATTTCTTGAGCTGAAAGGTAGCTTCAGAACCATCAGAAATCTTTCTTAAAATGGATTTGTCAGGTTTGAGAATTTTTCCAACAATGTTTACTGGTGAGTATGGTTTGATTTCTCCTTTTTTGCCAATTGGAGTTGGGCCATAAAACAAGCAGATGGCTTTTCCTGTAGGCCAATATGCTACATCATTTAATTCAACTAGAGGTTTTGCATTTTCTTCTTTTTCTTGGATTGGTGATTCTTCAGTATAAATTTCGTCGCCCCATAAGTTCAGACTAACTGTGAACGGTAAATTTTCAACAAATTTTTTGACCGTGTTTGGAGAGTTTGAATCATCTAGTTCTATTTCTATATTTTTTAACTGTGGAATAACAATCTCAATCTTGTGTTTCATGTGTGCAGTAGTTATTTGAATTAAATATCCCTTGTCTTTCATTTATTCTATGGAAATTCATGTATACGACACTTACGTCAAAGCCAAAGATGGCCACACAATGCATTTTGATGTAATTACCTCAAAAAAGGATCACGATAAAGCAATCGACTATGCTAAAAAGTGGTTATCCTCAATTGGTGAAGGAGAAGCAAGTGTTACCACAGAAGAATGTCAATTCTGTCACTCGCAGGGTGCACCTGAACCTGTTGAGCAAGCAATAGAACAAGACGGATTTTTCATTCAAAAAATGGAAGGCTGTTCATAAACACCTTTCAATTTTTCGTTTTTTCTATCAAAGTTTTTTAGCTGTCTCCGTTTTTCATAACTATGGAAGAACACCCATACGCAAAACATACAGTAGAAGGAGATAAAGAAACAAAATGGATTTGTGGTTGTTTTCAAACAGTTGACAACTATTTCAAATTTTGTGATGAACACAATGATACCTTGAAAAGAGCAATCAAAGCACAGATAGATGAACTTGATATGACACTAGTTATTGAAGAATAATTTAGATAACAATTATTGTGACAAAGGCAGAAACGAAAACTATTGCAACCGTATTTAGTAATTTAATTACAGTATTCAATGCAGGTCCAGCAGTGTCTTTGTATGGATCACCGATAATGTCTCCAACCACAGCTACTTTGTGTTCTTCGGTTCCTTTCTCACCTTTCATTTCAATCAGTTTCTTTGCATTATCCCATGCACCGCCAGTATTAACAAGATGGAACGCGAGGAATATTCCGGTAACCACTGCTCCCATTAAAAGACCGGCAACGGCTGTAGGTCCTAACAATACTCCAAGAATGATAGGTGCGGCAATTGCAATACTAGCGGGTTTCCAGAGCTCTTTGATAGAAGCCACAGTAGCGATATCAACACATTTTGCATAATCAGGTTTTGATTTACCAGTGAGAATTCCTGGGTCACTCTTGAATTGTCTCCGTATTTCATCAACCAGTATAGAGGCAGTTCTGGATACCGCAGCGATTAGCTGACCAGTAATATAGAATGGAATAAGACCTCCAACTAGAAGGCCTACAATTACTGTTGGATTTGTAAGACTATAGTCAAAGACTTGGTTGAAATATTCAGCTGCCTCAAACTGAAACGCTTGAATCATCGCTAGTGCAGCAAGTCCTGCACTCGCAATTGCAAAGCCTTTAGTAATTGCTTTTGTAGTGTTACCAGCAGCATCAATCTTATCGGTAATTTTACGATTTTCTTCTCCCATGTGGGTCATCTCAACAATTCCACCAGCGTTATCTGCAATTGGTCCAAATGCATCAATACTTAGAACAATTCCCGCAAGACTAAGCATTGCCATAGCAGTAAGTGATGTTCCAAAAATTCCATAGATTAAAGCTTGCGATGGGTCAGGAGCTGCTGATGATGAGATTGCAAATGAAACAATGATGGCAATTACTAGTACAATCATAAATGGACCTGTTGATTGCATTCCTTTGGTAATTCCTGCCAGAGTTAGTGAAGCATATCCCCACTTTGCAGATTCGGCTATTTCTTGAACTGGCCTGTATTTGTAATTAGTATACCTGTCTGTAATTTTTTGAATTACTGGAACTAGCAAAACACCAATTACCGTTGAGCCAAATAATGCATATGCAATTGTATCCTGTCCAAGGAAATAATACATAAAAACAAAGTTTAGTGTAATTGCAATTCCAGCTGCGATAAAAAAGGATCTAGTAAGAGGCTTCATCACGTCTGTAATGTTCTTAGAACCAACAGTCATAACTCCAATCATTGAAGCAATCATCCCCGCAGCACCGACTAAAATTGGGTAAAGAAGGTGTTCTGGCGCTCCAATTAGGGCTGCAATTAGTATTGAGGCAAGTATTGTAACAATGTAAGATTCGTAAATATCCGAACCCATTCCTGCTGCATCTCCTACATTATCCCCAACATTATCAGCAATTGTTGCAGGATTTCTAGGATCGTCTTCAGGAATGTTTGCCTCAATCTTTCCAACTAAATCTGCAGCCATATCTGCAGCCTTGGTGTAAATGCCACCACCAATTCTGATGAATAGAGCAATCAGACTTGCTCCAATTCCAACACCAGCAATTGTGATAGGATCAGGAAATACAAAGTAAAGTCCTGTAATTGCAAGCAAAGCCATAGCTGGTACTGCAAGACCGACCGTAGCGCCGCCTCTAAATGCTAATGCAAATGTTTTACCCAGTCCGCCGCTTGTAGAATTTGCTGTTCTAACAGCTGCTTTGACAGTGATTTTTAGTGAAATTAATCCTGAAATTGCTGAAAGTGCTGCACCAACTGCAAATGCAATTCCGTTTGAAAACCCAATAAAATAACCAATAACAACTGAAAGTCCAATTGCTATGGGAATAATAATTTTCATTTCTCTTTTCAGAAAAGCGGCAGCGCCGTCTCTTACTGCATTAGAGATTTCCAACATTTCTTTTGTGCCGGCTTTTTGTTTTACAACCCATGCCGCAAATCCGCCAGCCAAGATAAAAGAAGCGATGCCTGCACCTATAGGCAGAAATTGTTGGACCTCCATTTTACACCTGCATGCCTATTCGTGGGAAATATAAATCATGTACAAAAAATTGAGACTTTTTTATTTTCTTTTTTGATATGGTGAAAAAGTTTTTCCTCTTAATCCTTGGCGCACAAGTTTGTTGAATCTTTTCCCGTGACTTAGATATGGAAAACGCATATGGATCAATTCATGAACAATTGTGTTGTCTAAAGTTTTTTCATCTAGAATTTTTTTTACATTGATGAAGATTAGATTGCTCTGCATGTATGAAATTCCAAAATATTTGTAGGTAGTTGTTCTCCTTCCCTCAGTCAATTCTTTTGGTTCTTGTAAAACTTCCTTTGGTGTGAATAGAACTTTCGGTTCAGCGATTGAAAACCGGTTTGAATAAATCCCTACTTTTTCAAGAATTTCTAATCTTAAATCAGGAACTAACTTCACATTATTTTTTTCCAGAAGATGGGTTTATTCTAAAATGTCAATTGTTACTTCAAATTTTGTTTATTTTGATTCTTTTTTGATGAAAAGGGGTCAGAGGTTAGTAGTGGTAATCATAAATCATACAGCCACCGTCTCATCATACCCTACTATACCATGGAATCAAGGATTGATTTAGTTTTCTTTCTTAGATCCTCTGTAAGACGTACAATGACGAGGCCCTCATCTGGTTGGCCATACATGATTATCGCATTATCTGGACCATGAATACAAACTGGGATCACTAGAAGATCTTCCTCACCGTTCACTGTAATGCGAACAGGAGGCCTCTCATTCAAGGCCTGTTTAATGGTATCAATGCTTTGATCTGTGATTTCTCCAGCTGGATTTGTACAAGAAAGGTTGACAGTGTTTTCTTTTGTTTCAGGAGCTTCTCTTTTCGCTCTTTTTTCTTGTGCATCAATAATTTGGAGTGAAGGAACAATTCCAAGTTTTAACATCTTTTCTGTTGTGGCATCACCTACTGTTATGAGATAGGAATCATCTGGAATTTGTTTGAGAATTATTTCTTTTGTGATGTTTTCATCAGGAATTAAAGTTCCAAATGGAATTTTTAATTGACCGCGAAGATTTTCTGGTAGTCGCACGAGAAATCTTTAGTTGGCAGGAGTAGATGAACTAGGTGCCTCTGCCACAATCTCTTCTTGTAATTTGGCTGCAATTATACTACACTGGGCGGCAAGATTTTTTGCAGAGCTTCTAAATGCTTCGGAACTTACGGAATTAGGATCAGTAAGAATGATTGGTTTTCCAGTATCGGAACCGGACATTATACTAGAATGTAATGGGATTTCTCCAATGAATGGTATGTTGAATTGTTCACTAATCTTTTTTGCGCCACCTTCTCCAAAGATGTAATGTTTTTCATCACACTTTGAACAGATAAAGTGACTCATATTTTCTACAACACCAATGATTGGAACATTCAGTTTGTTAAACATGCCAACCGCTTTTACTGCAACATTACTTGCAACCTCTTGCGGAGTGGTTACAACTAGTATTCCAGTAATTGGAATTGTTTGAGCTAGAGTCAATGGAATATCTCCAGTTCCTGGTGGAAGATCTACTATTAGATAATCTAAATTAGACCAATTTGTATCGACCAAAAATTGTTTTAGTATTCCGGAAATTATTGGTCCTCGATAAATTGCTGCTTGTTGATTCTCCTGCGCAAAAAAGCCAAAAGAGACAACCTTGATCCCATGTGAGTCGGCTGGTTGTAGTTTGTTGTCCACGACTTCCATGGAACCATCTTTCATTCCCAGCATCAAAGGGATGGTGGGCCCATAGATGTCAGCATCCAAAAGACCGACCTTAGCGCCAGTAGTAGATAATGCGAGTGCTAAATTAAGTGAAACAGTTGATTTTCCAACTCCGCCTTTGCCACTTGCGACACCGATAATATTTTTTACCGTGGCCATACCAGTGTCAGCGTCTAGTGAACGACCTTCCATGACCTTGGCGGTAATACTCATGTCAAAGTTTTTGATGTCTGATATTTCGCCAATTACCTTCCTAACATCCTCTTCAATCTCAGCATTGAATGGACATGCTGGTGTAGTAAGTTCGAGTGTAAATTTAAGATCACCACTGTTTAATTCTAAATCCTTGATCATCCCCATGGATACGATGTCCTTTTTCAAATCAGGATCAATTACAGTACTCAGTTTCTCAAGAACTTGATCAACACCAACCATGCTAGAAAAAGGTCGACATACAATATTTAAAGATAGGTCGCTCAATTTCAAAAATTTGAGAATAATTGAAGAATAATCAGATTCAATGATAAAATTTATCAAAAATTATCCAAAGATTCATAAATTCAAATCCGTCATTTTGAGTACAAAGTTGTTTTCTATATCTACTCTTGTTGATGTGGTTAGGATACCACCTACCTTATTTGGCACCGCGCTAAAAAAAGCCGCTGTTAACATTCTCAAGGAAAAATACGAAAGCATGATCAATACAGATTTAGGCTATATCATTATGATCTTGGATGCCAAAGTAGAGGAAATGGGAAAAATGATACCAGGAAATGGTGGCACATTCCACAAAGTTGAATTTGACGCACTTACATTCTATCCAAAACTTCAAGAAATCATTCAAGGAGAAATTGTTGACATTACTGACTTTGGTGCTTTCGTTAGAATTGGACCAACCGATGCATTGTTACACTTATCTCAAGTAATGGATGAATATCTGAAAAGTGACGTCAAGTCTGGGATGATAATTGCCAATGAAAGTGGTAAAACACTTCGAGTCGGTTCTACTATTCGTTCTAGAATAACTGCTGTATCACTAGGAAAGGCAGCAACTATGGGAAAAATTGGAATCACGTGTAGGCAACCATATTTGGGTGCGGATGAATGGATTGCAGAAGAAATCAAAAAGTCTGAAGATTCAGAAAAACAACCAAAGTCAGACAAAAAAACAAAAAAACAAGAAAAGGTTGTACAAGTAAAGGAGAAGTAATATGGTTCGAGAGATGGCATGTAGGAAATGCAAACGTGTCAATGTTGGAAAAGTATGTGCAAATTGTAAATCATCAGATCTTACACCCGATTGGAGTGGAATAGCAATTGTAGTTGATCCATCAAATTCTCAAATCGCTAGAACTTTGGGAATAACTGAGAAAGGGAAATACGCACTAAGGGTAACATAAGTTGGACTTTAGTCCAAAAAAAGAGCTTTTACGATTTTTAGCTGAAGATTTAGGAAAGGGAGACATTTCCAGTGCACTCTTACCAAGAACGAAGATAAAGGCCAGAATAATTTCACGACAAAGTGCTGTTCTTGCAGGCGTTAAATACGCCAAGGAGATTTTTGTATTAAAAAGATGCAGAGTTCGTATTTTAAAAAAAGATGGAACCAAAATTAAACCAAACCAAACAATTCTTGAGATAGTTGGGACGCCACAAGCAATTCTTTCATGTGAAAGAACTGCACTAAATTTACTTGCAAGAATGAGTGGCATTGCGACTCAAACAAATGATCTTGTAAAAAAAATTCCTAATCTCAGAGCAAAGCTTTTTGCTACGAGGAAAACTGCACCTGGATTACGATTTTTTGATAAGGAAGCTGTAAAGATTGGTGGTGGTGAAAAGCATAGAATGGCTCTTGACCAAATGGTCATGCTAAAGGACAATCATCTTTCTGTAGGAGGTTCTCTTGAAGAATTAGTGAAAAAAGCAAAACGAAAACACAAGAAAGTAGAGGTTGAAGTTGAAAATCAGAAAGATGCAATTTTTGCTACTAAAGCTGGAGCGACAATAATTATGCTTGACAACTTTACACCAAAAGATATCTCAAAAACCATTATTGCGTTAAAGAAATTAGGTTTGAGAAATAAAGTAAAGCTTGAAGCGTCTGGTGGAATAACTGAAAAGAACATTCAAAGTTTTGCTAGGGCTGGAGTTGATATGATTTCAGTAGGTCAAATTACAAATTCTGTTCGCGGAATTGATCTTAGTTTAGAGGTTTAGTAACCATTGCCACAGATAGAGCATTCACATTCTCCATTAGATTGAGTATTTTTGTGACATTTAGGACTCACAATTTTCTAAATGATCGTAGAATTTCTTGGCATTGCCAACATATTCTTTAACCATTTGGCCTTGTGCGACCTCATCAGAATCGGTCATGTGGTTTTGATCTTTTTTTGGACTTTATAAAATGTTCACAATTAATTTTGACATGTTAACAGTTCGTATCGAACGTAATTTTTAATAAAAAAGGCAAAGGTTAAAGATTGTTTTTTATGATTTCAGCTGCTCTTTTTGCACCATCCGAAGTTACCGCTCTTCTACTTTCGTTTAACTTGTTTGATATTAAAGAATCTAAACGAAAGATGTCGTTGTACGAAAAACCTTCTTCTTTTGCGTTATCCTCTTGTTCAAAATGACCTTTTATGGGAATAAAAATGCCAGGTGTTCCATATGCTTTTGATTCGTCTATCGTAGATTTTCCCGCAAGTGAAATTATAAGGTCTGAAGCATAGATTACCTCATGCAAATTGTTCACAAACCCAAGATTTCGAACATTGTCGCTCCGAATTTGAAACGATGGACCTGCGACTACAACTAAATCTACGTCAGTTTTCAATTTCTTAAAAGCTTCAATTGTTTTTTCAATTAAAAATTTGCCTGCATCAGTTCCGCCAATGCTTACAACTATGGTTTTTTTATCAAATGAAAACAATCTTCGAAGCTCATTTCTTGAATGGTTAGTCGGTCTGACAATAGGACCAGCTCTAATTATGTTGTCCTCGTTCGGCCCTCTTTCTGGAAGTATTACATAATCACATCTTTTCATTATATCCTTCATAGAACGATTCATCTTTTTTTCGACTAGAGAAGCAAGTCCAGTCGTGAATTTTGTTTGTAAGACATCTGTAATTAGAATTGTTTTTAGTTTTTTTCCTTGAGCTACACTCAATGATGCAAAATCCTCATCACTTACGACCATGCGTGGCCTTTCGTTCTCTAGTATTTGCTTTGAAATCCTTTTACATTCTTTATAATATTGATAGTATTTGAGCAACCATTTTAACGGCCTTTGAAGTGATCCCTTTTCAACGTCAAAAAGGGGTGGATCGTAAACGTCCTTTGTATCAAATCCATACGCTGAAAGAAGTTCAGAAGCTCCTTTACCACTCACAAATTTTTTAGAAACGTCATCAAGATTTTGTGAAATAGCAACATCTCTTGTAGCATGACCAAGACCTATAGGACTTGTAAAGAAAATCAAGTCAACCATACTCATGATTCTAAAGTTGATTATAATTTCCTACATTTTCTGATAACATTGCTCAAAGTTTAAATAGATTCTTAATCGGAACCTTGCTGGACCCAGATCCTGTGGCTACGATGCCACCTTGATAAATTGTAATAAAAATTACAAATAATAGTTGTTTGCCTTGATTCTTTTATCGTGAAATGATAACTGCCAGCAATAAAACTATTATAATTGCCGTTGCCATCGTTGCCTCTTTAACATTTTATTTTGCTTTGTCAGTTTTCTATCTGCCAGATTTCTACCAATCATTGAAAATACCAAGACCAATCCCTTTTCTTTCGGAAGTAAAGATTTCAGAATCAATGATCCACTTTGGAAACTCTTTTGATATCGAAATTACTGCAACAAATACTGGAGATTCTGCTGACCACCAGACAGTATCGGTAGCGTTTCTAAATCTAACTCAGACGGAAGGTTTTGTTCAAATAACAAAATATGATTTTCCCCAGTCACCTTTTTTAATTCAAGTCGGTGATGAAATTCATTATGATTATGCGAGTTCTGACGATACAATAACTGCTCAGTACCCAGCCATCGAAGCTTATGGCAGACCGTGGGAATCAAATGCAACTTATCATCTTGGACTAAAAGTAACTCCAGAAGAACCAGGCAGGTTTGTGTTTTTTGTAAAATCAGTAGGTCTTCCACACACAGATGATTTATCGCATTTCCCATCTGATGGGTTAATAGATTATCAAAGGGAATTTGTGAAAGCATATTCTGTAAATGTGACCGAACCCTAATTGTTAAAGGTGCTAAAGAGGTGATAAAACAACAAGATGAGCTCTCGCACGTCAGACACCAGTAGCGGTTCTGCTGAAGAAAGCACTCAAACTACGTTAGATGAAGAAAAGTATCGGCGTTCTAAATTAAAATTTAAGATTGGATGTATTTTGATAAGTCTTGGCGTTTTGCTGACTTTAAGTGGTGAAAGCTGGGATATAACAAACCATCTTATCAATAAACCTGAAACTTTTTTTTCTACTCCTCACTTGATGTTATACACCGGAGTTGGTGTTGCCGCTCTAGGCTCAGTGATTATGTTTGTTGGTAAACGATCCTTTGCTAATCAGGGGAAATTCAAACTTCCCATGAGGTTAGTCATTATTGGAATTTCAATGGTGGTCATAGCTGGTCCTTTTGACTATACTTGGCATGTAGCTTTTGGTTTAGATGGTTTGCTAAGCCCATCTCATATTACTCTGACATTTGGACTTTTTCTAGCAAGTATAGGTGCATTATCTGGACTTGTTTCTGCTAGAAATTATTCACCTTTGCTAACATCACAAAAGGGAGGAAACCAAATTGAACAAGAGGGAAAACCAAAACAAAGCGTCGTCTTGCTTGGTATGGATAATCTGTTAAGTATAATAGGAATATTGTCTCTATGGCTTACTGCAACTGGAGTACTATACATGTTTAGTCTGCCATTTTCTGATACTCAAAGTTTTGACTTTAATCCTGATCCAACTTTTGCTGCTATTTTTGCAACTATAGGTTTTCCATTGTTGTTATCTACAATTCTTTATCTTTCTTATGGGCTGAATTACAGATTTGGTATCTTGTCTATCACGGGAGCCGCTTTCCTCTTAATTAGCATATTAACAACTATGATACCAAATGAATTTCTTGTTCCAACGATTTCATTTTATTTTCTTAGCATAATCCCATTTGTTGTTGCTGATACAATTCTTTCATATTCTAAAACAAAATCCTTACAATATGTAGCAGGTGGAGTCCTTGGTAGTTGTTCATTTATGGTCTATTATCCGTTCATTACCTACGTCTATAATGGTGTGGTAACACATACAACTGTCTTCCCCAGCTTAATTGCGCCTGTATATTCAGAGATAATGATTTCCTCATATTCGTTGTTGGTAGGTCCATTAATTGCAGCTGGAATATTAGGAGTCGTATTAGGTCGTTACATAATATCTCATAGTAAAATATTAGAACAAAAAATTGAATGAAAATTAATCATAATAAGTCATCATAAATATTTCATAACATCTGTTAACAGTTCGTATCAAATGTTAATTCAGAATTGAAATTGAGAGAAAAAATTTCTTTATTATTTGCAGAAAGGATCAGTAAGTGGAGTTGTACCATCCCATGTCAGACCACTTGCGGTTACATCAGTTACAGTAGTAGTGTAGCAACCGGACTTTGCATTCTTTAAACTGAATGTTACTGTTCCGTCAGTGCCTGTAGTTCCCGTTCCAGAGCCCACAAAACTACCATCGCGGGAAAGGTCTATAGATACTGATGCGCCGCTTACCGGGTTGCTTAGATCATCTTCGAGGGCAACAGTAATGAGCAGGTGCTTATCCTTGTTCTTGCCGCCTTCAGTAGCGTAAGTAATGGAGCTAACACTGACGGTGTTCGCCTCGGAGGTTGACGTGACCTTGACGGTCACTGTTGTTGAGTGTGTGATCCCGCTGCCTGTGCCAGTCACTGTAACGTCGAAGGTGCCTGTAGCGCTGCCGGCTATTACGCTTAATGTGGATGCCGCTGATATGGTTGTTGATGTAAGTGTGACAGAAGTTGGATTCACCGTTAGTATGAGGCCTGATGTATCAGGTGCTGTAGCACTTAGGGATACTGTGTCTTCATACCCATTTAGGCTACTTACTGTAATGGTTGATGTGCCTGTCTCGTCTACCTTGAGTGTTAGGGAAGTAGGGTCCACAGAGAGGGAGAAGTCGGGTGTAGTAACAGGTGGGGTTCCTTGAGCAAGATAAACAAGCGGTTCAGATGATGAACCATCTTCGTCTGTATATCCACCATTACCATCATTTAGTAAAACATTACATTGAGCAGATTGTTCCACTCCAAAACTAATTAATGCATTTTGAACATCAGATGGCGATGCACTTGGATTGTTAAACTTGTATATAGCTGCTGCTCCAGCGACATGGGGACTTGCCATACTTGTACCACTTTTAGTGGTATAGCCACCATTCTTGTCAGTTGAGAGAATATCAACACCTGGTGCTGCTAGGTTCACAGAATTACCAAAATTACTAAAAGTTGCAAAAGAGTCATCTGCACCATATGATGTTGATGAACCAAGTCCGCCACATTTTCCATCAGTGTCTACAATGGCTGATACTGTAATGACCTTGTTGTTACTTGCTGGCCAAAATGCCTTTGCATTACTTGCACTATTTCCAGCTGCTACAGAATAAGTAACTCCAGCTGAAACTGAGTTATTAATTGCAATATCCCCAGCTCTAGTCTTGCATTTACATCCAAGGCTAAGGTTTGCAACTTCGATTTCACCTGCATGTGAAGTGACATAATCTATTCCTTTTATTACACCTGAAAGAGTTCCACCACCCCCACTGTCGAGCACCTTAACTGCCCATAGTCTTGCACCAGGGGCAACACCAACTACACCAACAGCATCATCCAGAGCTGCTGCCGTACCTGCAACATGACTTCCATGACCGTTGTCATCATCACCTGAGGATGTACCAACAAAGCTTACATCATTAACAACATTCAGGTCTGGATGATTAAGATCTATTCCAGTATCAATTATTGCAATATCTACAATAACTGTTCCAGAACCATCGCCCGATTTAGCAGCGCCTATGTCGGCATCAATACGGTTTATTCCAGTCGGAATGGTTTGGTCAAAAGCGTATACCCTCTGGTCTTGTTCGATAAACTTTATTCTAGAATCCTGTGTTAGGTCTTTTAGAAGTGTGGCGGAAATTGGAGCAGAAAATCCATTTAACGCATGACTATAAACAAAGTCTGGCACAACTCCATAACCCCGTATCACATCTTGAGGTGATACCCCATCTTGCAAAACAATGATGAATCTTCCTGGAATAAACTCGGGTCCCTTTTGAGCGGATGCGGGTGAAGATAAAACTACTGAAGAGCTAGCAACGCCTAAAACAGCAATAATACCTACCAGTAAGATAATTTTGTTAATTAGATGATCTTTCAATGCTGTTCACTTGCAATTTTGGTATTTAACCTATTCGAATGTTTCATACTTACATTCTTTATAAAATAAATTTAAAAGATAATCTAGTTTGAGATCATTCCAGATCCTTTGATTCCATAGCTCATTAGAAATGAATAACAACCAAGACCACACTCTCCACATCTTGGTTTCATAGAATCTTTATCTGCACTACCAATGCAACAAGGCATCTTTTCTCTTCCCATATGATCAACAGAAACAATTGCCCAGGTTGGACAATCAATTGGGGTCGTTCCTTTACCACCCCAACCTCCTTTCATTAATTCAAGCTGGTTTTGGGGATTGCTGAGATAGTCTTTGTATCCGTTTTGCCGCATCTCAATTAATTCATCAACCAATCTGTTTCGTTCCTTACCAAATGGAAGCCACAATGGATCACCTTTCATGAAAGGAGTGTGGAATTGAATGCCAAACTTGTGCGTATAGTCTCGCCATTCTTCCATTACATCTTTGACTGTTTTGTAGTTTAGTGAGTTGATTGTCATGGATATCCAGATATCTTTGGACGCCTTTTTCCCATTAGTCTCAACATAATTGATTACATTTTTTCTGATTTGCTCCCAAGTACCTTTCCCTCTGATATCATCGTGTATTTTTTGTGTTCCATCAATTGAAACCCAATAAAAATAGAGATTCTTGAATTTGGGTAGTGGATAAGTTCCATTTGTTACCACACAAACTCGTTTTGGAAACTCGTTTACAAAAAGCTCAACAACTTCAGGCCTCATCATAGGTTCACCACCAACAAGAAACACGATGAAAACGTGTTGTTTTTTGAATTTCTCATCAATTACTTTTTTCCATTGTTCAACTGTTAGGTCTTCATTCTCTTTTCGGTTTAGCCACCAATAGCAGTGTTTGCAGTGCAAATTACAGACATTGATGATGTCAGCTGAGCCAAAAAATGGACTTTTTTTGTTAAACAGCTTGTATCCTGCGTACTTTAGTCCCATATGAAAATACATTGGAGACTCGTGCATGATTTGCTTGAATCCACGGCCCATTATTTCCATTAATTAAAAATCAACACACAACAGCAAGTCGTAATTGTACTTAAAGAATTTGTGAGGAATTAAGTTCAGTTTAACTAATTGCGAGCATTCTTTCTATGGCGAGACGAGCTTTGTCAGCAGTTTCTTTTGGAACTTTAACTTCATACTTGTCTTCCATAAGAGAATCATGTACTTTTTGCAGTGTAATCATCTTCATATATTGGCATTCAGCTTTTTCAGAAGCTGGAATAAATGTCTTATCAGGATTTTGTTTTCTCATTCGGTATAAGATGCCGGTTTCAGTCGCAATAACAAACTGGGTTGCATTTGATTGGTTAACATACTTCATCATGCCTTCTGTCGATAAAATTTGAACCTGTCTTCCATTATAGCCACCTGTTGCGACATCATAGAGATATGGCGTGGTACAGCTGCATTCAGGATGTACAATAAATTCAGCGTTTGTCATTGAATCAAGTTTTTGCTGAACGTCCTCCGGTTTAATGCCAGCGTGAACATGACATTCACCGGCCCAAATTAACATGTTCTTTCGTCCAGTCATTTTAGAAATATAAGCACCCAAAAACATATCAGGTAAAAACAAAATCTCCTTGTCTTCAGGAATTGCTTTTACTATATTAACCGCATTAGATGAGGTACAACAATAATCAAGCTCTGCTTTGATGTCAGCAGTTGTGTTAACATATCCTACTGCTATTGCGCTTGGATGTTGTTTTTTCCACTCTCTTAGATCATCAACTGTAATTGAGTCAGATAGTGAACATCCAGCTTCTAAATCAGGAATCAAAACTTTTTTCTTTGGACTGATAATTACAGCAGTTTCTGCCATAAAGTGTACACCACAAAACAGAATTGTTTTGTGAGGTGTTTTAGCTGCTTGTCTTGCCAATCCTAACGAATCACCAATAAAATCGGCCACATCTTGTACTTCGGGCACTTGATAGTTGTGCGCAAGAATCACTACGTCCTTTTCCTTCTTCAGTCTCAAAATTTCGTTGTGTAGACTCAAACATTACAAATTTGATTTAATCTGGATTTAAAGAAAGAGGATCATGCACATAATTTCTGTAACTTGCGCATCTATGGCAAATTTTGCCAAATCAAGTACCAATCTGTATGTCATCTGAGCAGATTTGTCGTAGTCTTTGTATCGCAGACAACATAGCTAGCCTACTTGTTTTTGGATTATTCTCATCTGGAATATTTTCTATTTTGAAAGACATTTTTCCAAACTTTCCTTCAGCATGAATTTCGTGGGTGTTTTTGTTTGTGTTAGGATCTGCAACAATTCGCACCTTGGTTTTTTCACTTCCCAAGCCTGCCAAACTAAGTAATGCTGCTACGTTGATGTTTGCTGGAAATAATTTTACTGCATCCTTTGAGGTTCCTTCAAAAATTGTTGTTTTTTCATTTATTTTTTCTACATCAATATCAGAAGTTTCAAAAAACTTTGCTCCTTTGAGTGATTTTGGATTTTTTGTAGTTGTTAGTGTAACTGATTCAAGCTCACTTTGAACAGATTTTAATGCGTCAAGACCTGCTATTGCACCTGAAGGAAGGTAAATTGTTTTTTTGAATTCTTTACAGGCGTCAGATAAAACCTCAAAAACTGATTCGTCGAGTAATGCACCAACACTCATTATCATTAGATCTTTCCTATTCTGAAGAACACTGAGAGCAACATCCATAACAGCGTCTTGAGATGCTGCTTCTACCACCAAATCAATTGGTTGAGATGATAAGAGGTGCGAGTTTTCAACGATATCTGGTTTATTTTGTAATTTGGAAACGAGTGATTGAGATGCCTCTTTTGATTGGTCATAAACATGAGTCAGTTTGGCTGGAATTTTACCGGAATCGATTGCTAATGCTATTTGTGTTCCTATTGCACCGCAACCAAGTAATGCTATTTTTTTCAAGGTATGCCAGATTAATTTTGGTTGTAATTTAGGGTATTTGTTTTAGGCAATAATATTCTGTGAATTCAAAAAAATGGTCGTAAATGGTCTGAAAATAAAAAAATGAAATTACATAAGGTGATCTTTTTTGGACATTTGCAAAAACCACTTCTATATGAGTATTTAGTTTTTTATTAAATTTTTAACAATTTTTTTAATTTAGTAACTTTCAATACGTTTAAGCAACTTCTCCGTTATTTCTGGTGGAAATTGCACAGCAACGATAACAAACACAATCGTGGTAGACCAACAATACAAGAACAAATTGACATTGATAGAAAACTACGACCCTACTTTACCCTAGGGATAGGAGCTTCATCAGCTTCGGTGCAAACCGGGATGGATGTGAAAACTATCAGGAAACGGTTTAAACAGTGGTGCCGTGAAATCGTACAATCAGAGTCAAAAGAATTTTTAGAAAGATCCAAAGAAGCAAAAGAAAGAAAAATTATTGCTTTTGATCATTTAATATTATCTGAACAAAAACAAATCGACAAAGTAGATGAAAAGATTAAGCAACTTGATGAATCTGGTAATTTTAAGGATTTAGAAAAATATCTTAGGTTGAGAGATAAACAAACAAAGCGTCTGGCTGAGCTGACTTCCATAAAATTTGAGACTGTGAGTTATCCCACCTATGATGTTTACGTTGACTTGAACAAAAAAATGGGTGATGACACTTGATGTCATTTAGTAGGTCGGCAAAAGAACATGAAAAAATTGCAAAAAAGATTATTGCTAAAAATAGACGTAGTACAAAACAACTTACAAAGATTCCAGATTATCGTGGAATGAATCTTGTTGATTGGACATTAAAAATAAGACGGATGGTAGATGGACAGGAAAGAAACATCACATGGATACCATTCTGGGAAAAAATCTATCAGGATAACATTCTAAGATTAATGATTTTAGCAGCAAGGCAAGTTTTCAAAACTACATACTGTACCGATGTAACTGGTTGGATACTAACTACACATCCAGGTAGAGAATCAGTGTATGCAGTAGATAACGAAACAAGACTTGAAGCATTTTCAAAACAAAGACAACGTGGAATGTGGATGGAAAATCCAAAACTAAAAGACTTGATTAAGGAGATGAGTTACTCAACAATCAACACAAAAC
>JAEHKQ010000072.1 GCA_016838795.1 Nitrosopumilales archaeon | reverse complement strand
ATGGCAAAAACAATTCAAGAACGAAGTATAGTTTTAGAAAAATTAAAACAATTACAAAAAAGTGATTTCATCGAAATTTTAAAAGTCATGGAAGGATACACTGTCACAATCAGATTACTCGATCCTCCATTACACGAATTCCTACCTAATCCTGAAGAGTTGATAAATAAAATACACAAGCTGGAACAACAGAACTCTACTGATGGTTTAGAGGAAGCAAAGATTCTACTTGAAAGAGCAAGAGATTTGGCTGAAATTAACCCAATGATGGGTCATAGAGGAGTTAGAGTTGGTATCACCTATCCTGAAATTTATACGATGCAGATAAGAGCAGTTTTTGAAGCTACTGCAGAACTTGCTAAACAAAAGGTTGATGCACGACCGCAAATCATGATTCCGCAGATTAGTAGCATAGCAGAATTGAATCATATCAAAAAAATCTTTAAAACGATTAAAGTAGAAATGGAGCAAAAATACAAAACTAAACTAAAGATTAACTTTGGAACAATGCTTGAGGTTGTTCGAGCATGTCTTACATCAGCTGAGCTTGCAAAAACCGCAGAATTCTTTAGCTTTGGCACTAATGACTTGACACAGGCAACGTTTAGTTTTAGTAGAGAGGATGCGGAAGGAAAATTCCTTCCAGAGTATTTGGATAAGGAATTACTTGAAAAAAATCCGTTCCAATCGATTGATGAGAATGGGGTTGGTAGCCTGATGAAAATTGGAATAACAAATGGTAGAAAGATCAAACCAAAATTAGAGATTGGTATTTGTGGGGAACATGGTGGTGACCCAAGTTCTATCAAATTTTGTTACAAATCTAATCTTAGCTATGTGAGTGCCTCGCCTCATAGAATTCCAATAGCCATAGTTGCAGCCGCCCAGGCAGCACTTGAGAAGCCTAGAAACTCGACAAAATCAAAGAAAAAGACAAAAAAGAAATCAAAGAGACGATAAACATCCATCTTGTTTCCAAGAATTGATTCCATCAAACAGATTAGACTAAAGATTGGCATAACTCAGAAGAAGTTAGCATCATTGGCTGGGGTCAGCACATCTATGATTAACCAAATAGAGTCAGGTCGAAGTCAGCCTAGCTACGAAACCGCAAAACGAATCTTTGATAGTTTGGCAACACTGGAAGTGAAATCTTCATCTCATAAGGCTGGAGATTTTTGCAGTATAGACATTGTAAAACTCAAACCATCAAACACACTTCATGATGCAATTAAAAAAATGCGAAAATTTTCAATCAGTCAGGTACCAGTCTTTGTTGGAAGTGATCCTGTTGGATTAGTAACAGAAGACAGTATTGTTAAACATATTTCTGATGCTGGTGAATCTGAATTGAAAAACGCCAAACTGGAAAATGTTATGGAACCTGTCCCCCCAGTAGTTGACTTTGATACACCAGCAAATATTCTAACCCCTTTAATTAGATTTTCAAAATGCATTTTGGTTTCAAAAAAATCAAAGATTTATGGGATCATAACAGCAACAGATACTCTAAAGATGTTGGAATAATAATTTAAATCGTAGAAATTACTTCGGATGTGAGCAGAGCTCAGCCAAAACACCACATAGCGACTTTGGATGAATGAATATAACCTTGGTGCCAGCAGAACCTGGTCGTACCTTTCCAAGAAATTGTATTCCACATCCTTCCATTCTTGTTACTTCGCCTTCAATGTTATCGGTTTCTAGTGCCATGTGATGTAGTCCTTCACCTTTTTTTTCAAGAAATTTTTTAATTGGACTGGAATCATTTGTTGGTTCCATCAATTCAATGCGTCCATTTTCCAAATGCAAGATGCCAACCCTAACACCTTCGCTTTCCACAGTTTCAAATTCAACATCTTTAACATCTAAAGCCTCTTGGTACTGTTTCATCGCAGCTTCAACATCATTCACTGCAATTGCAATGTGATCAATCTTCATTAGAATACCTCTTTTGGCCTGTATTCACCAAAGACTTCT